>JABMRP010001341.1 GCA_013202535.1 Planctomycetota bacterium | reverse complement strand
GGCGCGCGACGTCCGCCATTCTCGCCAAGCTCGACATGCTCGACGCCGGCGTCACGCTCTCGCACCACCGATCCGTGGCGCTGGCCCTGGAGCAACTCGCCGATCCCCAGGCCGCCGCGCCGTTGGCCCGTCTGCTCGGGAAGCCGGGGATGCAAGGTCATGCGATGCGCGAACTGGAGCCGCTGCACGACCAGCAGCGAGAAAAACGCCGCCGCACGGGCCCGCTACGCGAGATCGTCCTTGCCCGGGCCCTCTATCGCTGCGGAGACCACGGGGGCCTGGGCGAGAAGATTCTCCACGAGTACCAGCACGACCTCCGCGGCCTCTTCTCCCGCCACGCCACCGCCGTGCTCGACGACGGTTCCCCTCGCTCTCCGGGAAAGGGCTAGGGTGAGGGCGGCTTGAAGCAGATCGGATTCCGTTTTTTCGACTCGCTCATCCTCATGGGAAATTGGACCTGTTGAAGCGGCCGTTGGAACCGCAAGCAACGGTCCAGTTTCCTTGACTATTCCATCGTCAGTTGTTTCGATGGACCATGCAGTCCCTTCGTTCGGAGCGTCGTCAGGAATCGGTATTGCCTGGTGTGTTTCGGGATTCTGACTTTCCCGCTGGCGACCCAGTGAATCTCCCTGGGCAGTGCGGCAAGTTTGGCGTTATTCTCGTTCCGCAGAAAGTCTTGAACAAGCCAATCGAGTTTCTTCTTGATTTCCGATACGTTGCGAGTGTTGGCCGAATGGACTTCCACGAAGTACGCCATGACTTTGCCGGATCGACTATATCCGATAACATAGTCCCAGCGGTTCGCACGGGGCGCAGCCCGAAGACAATCGCCGTCGATGTCGACGCTCCCAAGAACCTGCCTTGAATCCTTCGCAAGAATCCGGCCCTTCCCTTCGCCCCGCTTGAGGGCCGTCAGTCCGTTCTTGAGTTGCAGGTGGTCCGCTTCGTTAATCGCCTGCTCGAAGACTTTGCGCGGAGATGGCTTGCGTTTCTTCTTCGCCATTACGTCGCGCTCCCCGCATACAATGCATCCCCCACAATATCGGCAATTCGGCCCGAGAAGCCGCTGAGGCCTCCCCAGCCGGAAACGCGCTCGTCGTCGTCCCCGGGATCCAGCGACGAGATATCCCGAACCTCGACCTCGTCGTCGGTCCGATCGAAGAAGTAGACTCGGTAGTCCTTTCTCAAGGCCGACGTAAACACCTCCTTAATTGGCTGTCCGAGTACCGCGACGTCGAATATCTTCTTCAGACCTCTAATGGCCGGCGCTTCTTCAAGCTGTGCCAACTCTTTCAACGCCCAAATCACGTCGAGAACAACAGGCGAATGTGTCGACAGGATGACACGGTATCCACGCCACAGGAGTTCGAGCATCAAGAGGCAGAATGAAACGATTGCTTGTGGATGGAGGCCCATCTCGGGCTCTTCGATGATGACGGTCCGGATATCTCCTTTCTGCTTGACCTGCGTGCTGGGCATCAGCCAGTACATTCCCATCAGCAGGGGCGTGAATTCCCGTTGGCCAGACGACCATACATTGTACGGCAGTAGAGTGTCACTTCCGTGGGGACGCAGGGCGATCCGCTTGCGCAGCCCCTCCGCGTGCAGTTGAACTTCCGCACCGATGTAAATGCCTTCGTCAATAAGTCTGCGAAGCTGCGACTTGAGACGGCCGGCTTGTGGGAAAATGGCCTTTCCCGAACCGAGACCCTGTTCCATCAAGTGGCGCAGCGATTCGCTGAAATCTCGCACGCAATAGGGATCGCCGGGTAAGTAGCCCATGAACGGCTTCGGCCAGCCGTCCTGTAAGACCAACACGCGTTGTGCCGGGATGAGGAATACCGATTCCTTATCAACTCTTGGGCCACGAGGCGACTTGACCACACGGCCCAGGAAATTGTAGGGCTTGCCATCCACGCTGATCGACGTATCCGGCTGCCATACGCTCGCCATCCCGCCACCAAGGTATGTGGACAGAAAAGCGCCGACGGGCTTTTTGTCCTTCGACCAGACAAAACCATACTGCTTCAACTTTTTGCGGATGGCGCCGGAGTCCTCGATCGCCTTGAACAGTTGGACGAATAGGCTCTTTCCGCTGGCCTGCGGGCCCACCAGGACCGTCAAGTCGCCGAACTGGACTTCGCCCTGCTTGATTGGGCCGAATGAAGATACTTCGAGACTTTCCATTACTCCGCCTCAATCCAGGCCACAACGAACGAATTGCCACACACCCATCTTCGTGCCATTCTAGCGGAGACAAGAAGTTCCTGCAACACAACCGATTCTTGTGATGTGCTCACCGGCGCCGAAGCAGACGACCTTGCCGCCGAAAGCGACCAGGGAACATTGTGCGCGCTAATTCCCGCGAAGCGACGTGGTACTTTGAGGCCTGCAATCAAGTCGGTCCATGTTGAAAGAGACTGTCGTCTCCTTTTCCGTCTTTTCTTGCGGATTGTCATTTCTTGGCCGTCTTCTTCGCAGCCCTTTTCTTGGGGGCCGACTTCTTCGCTGCCTTCTTCTTCACAGTCTTCTTCTTCACGGCCTTCCGGGGCACCTTCTTTGCCGGTTTCTTCTTACTCGTCTTTCCGGCCGCTCCCTTGGCATGTCCTTGCTTTGCCGTCTGCTTCGCGGTGGCCTTCTTCTTGGATGCCTTTCGTTTGCTCGTCCCCTTGGCGGCTCCCTTCTTCTTCGTCCGCTTTGGGACGGCCTTCTTCTTCACCTTCTTCTTCGGTGCCGCGGGCAACGGGCGATCGGCGTTGCTCGCGGCGACGTCGATGCCGAAGACGGCGGACAGATCGTCCGTGTCGAGCCGCTTCGATTTGCCCTTGGTGGTGGCGGCGGAGACGGCCGCTTCGGCGTCCGCGTCGATCAACTCCTCATGGTCGACGCCACGCAAGGTGAACAATAATTCCGGCTTATGGTCGAGCCGAGCGCCGACTCCGTAGAGCACCGCGGCGACGTGCTTACACATCACGGCCCAGTCCGGGCAGTTGCAGCCGAGGGAGATTTCACCAGGGAGCGGGAACAGGCCGTTGGCGCGGTCGGTAACCGCCTCCATGATGTTATCCGACAGACGGCCTTGGAGAAGTTCGATCAGTGAACCGATCTTACCGCTGCATTGCCGCTTTACGGCCTGCCACTTCTTGCCCGGTAACGTCTTGATCCGAATGCGGACATTGTAGAGTGTCGATCCGCTGACCTTCGCTTCGATGGCGCCTTTGGCGATTGCCAGGTGGCAGACCGACCCGTTGCGGACGTAGGTTCGACCACGGGGCAAGCGGTTCTCATAGTCGCTGAACGACTCCAGGTGATTGCACCAGGCTTCTCCCCAGAACGTCGTGGCGATTTTGCGACCTCTGATCTCGATAGGCTGAATATCAACGCCCTTCTTGCGAAGTGCCTCCATCTTTCGCAGGGCGCGGCGGCGTCGCTCCGCCACCGAAACGTAGGGTGCCCATTGTTGCCAGGCCATGAGATCGCTCCTTCCGCTTGCCTTTTGAGTCGTTCCATTGCGTTGGGCTTTGCCAACGGTTGTTTACATACGTGCCTTTTCCACGTCCAGGGAGACGAGATTCACCAGCTCGGCATCGGACATCTCGGTCAACATCTTCTGCGAGTCGCCTTCCAGCAGATCGGTCGCCAGTTGGGTCTTGTCCTCGATCAGCGCGTCGATCTTCTCCTCGACCGTACCCCGACAGATAAACTTGTGTACCAAAACATTGCGCCGCTGTCCAATGCGAAAGGCGCGGTCGGTGGCCTGATTCTCAACGGCCGGGTTCCACCAGCGGTCGAAATGGATCACGTGCGAGGCGGCCGTCAGGTTCAGCCCCGTGCCGC
>JABMRP010001340.1 GCA_013202535.1 Planctomycetota bacterium | reverse complement strand
TCCATGGTGAGTGCCATGATGATCATCAGTGTCGCTTCGGCGGCGCCTGCGAAGAAACCCAATATCATCTTCATCCTGGCTGATGACTTGGGTTTCGGCGATGTCCATTGTTACAACACCACTTCAAAAGTCCCCACCCCGCACCTGGATCAATTGGCCAAAGAAGGAATGCAATTCCTTGACGCTCATTCCCCAGCGAGTGTATGTACCCCCACTCGCTTGAGTCTCCTCACGGGGCGTCACTTCTTCAGGGTCAAGGGGGGCGGAAGAATCTTTGTCGGTATTGGTGGTCCTTCTCTGATCGAAGAAGGCCGTTTGACATTGCCTCAGATGCTCAAGAACACGGGCTATACCACGGCCGCGGTCGGCAAGTGGCATCTGGGGTTGACGTTCTTTGACAAAGAAGGCAATGCAATTGACAAGCAATCCCATCCCGACTTGAGTGGTTTGGACAGGATCAACCTGGTGGATTTCTCGCGCCCGATTCCCGACGGCCCGGTGAATCGCGGCTTCGACTCGTTTTTTGGAACCGCTTGTTGCCCGACAACCGACACCCTCTACTCTTACATTGTCGACGACAAGATTCCCAACCCTCCCACCAAAAGAAAAGACCACAGTAAACTCCCCCAACACTTCTACGGACTGGATTGCCGTGCGGGCATGCAATCCGATGATTTTGACCATGAAGAAGTGGACATGGTGTTCCTGGAAAAGAGCCGGGCGTTCTTAACGGACCATGTGAAGAACCATCCCGACAAGCCGTTCTTTCTCTATCACGCCATGCAAGCCGTTCACCTTCCATCCTTCCCGGCGAAACAATTTCAAGGAAAAACGAAGGCCGGCCCACACGGCGACTTCATTTTTGAAATGGATCATATCGTGGGCGAACTGATGAAAACGCTCAAAGAACTGGGTGTGGACGACAATACCATCGTGATGTTCTCCAGCGACAATGGACCCGAGAATCCTACCGCCTGGCACATGCGCACCCACTACCAACATGATGGCGCTTACCCTTGGAGGGGTCTTAAGAGGGATACCTGGGAAGGTGGGCACCGCGTGCCCCTGATCGCCCATTGGCCCGGTCATATCATACCGGGATCCAAATCACACCAAACCATCTCCCTGGTGGATATCATGGCCACCTTGGCCTCGATCGTGGGGGCCGACCTCCCCAACAACGCCGCTGAAGACAGTTTTGATTTCAAGGATGTATTGCTGGGCAAAGACAATGGCAAATCCGTGCGAGAATTTACCATGCAAGGTCCGGGCGCCATTCGCCATGGCCATTGGAAGTACATAAGCAGGCCCTACAGAATAAGAACTCAGGACAATCCCGAACGTGTCAATACATACGCTCTGCCGGATACGGCACCGGGCCACAAGAGCCAACTTTACAATCTTGAAACCGACCACGGCGAGACCACCAACCTCTATTTCAAGAATCCTGAAATGGTCGAAAAGCTCGGCGAACAATTGAGGCAAATTCAAGAGGCGGGGCGCAGTACCCCCGAGCGAAACTGAACCACTACCGGCTTGAAGCCGGCAGGTTACGGACTTTCATGACAGCAAACACTTTCCAGGAGCCGACCCCATGAAGCGAATCGTTCTTTCAATCGCCCTACTTTTCGTCGGGCAGTTGAGTCTGGCCGATGAACCCAAGCAACTCATCGACGTGGCATACGGCAACCACCCGCGACAGGTTCTTGATTTCTACCAGGCGAAGTCGGACCAACCGACGCCGGTCGTGTTCTACATCCACGGCGGCGGCTGGCAGGGTGGTGACAAGAAAACCAATCCGAAAGCCTTCCTCGACAAGGGCATCTCGGTCGTTGCCGTCAACTACCGTTACGTCCGCAACGGCGTCGAGGAGAAGGTCCAGCCGCCGGTCAAAGCGTCGCTGGGAGACGCCGCCCGGGCGCTGCAATTCGTTCGCTCCAAGGCGGCCGAGTGGAACCTCGATAAGACGCGCATCGGCGCCACTGGAGGCTCGGCCGGCGCTTGCTCGTCGCTCTGGCTCGCCTTTCACGACGATCTGGCCGACCCCCAGAGTGACGATCCCGTCGCCCGCGAATCGACCCGTCTTTACTGCGCCGCCGTCAACGGAGCGCAGGTTTCGCTCGATCCGAAGGAATTGCGCGAGTGGATGCCCAACTACAGGTACGGCGCCCACGCCTTCGGTTTGCCGAATTTTCAAAGCCTGATCGACAATCGCGAAAAGGTCCTGAAATGGATCAAGGAGTATTCGCCGATCGAGCACGTTTCCAAAGACGATCCGTCGATCGCGTTGTTCTACGGCGGCGAGGTTCCGGTCGTCGGCTCCTCGCCGAAGGACCCGACGCACTCCGGCATCATGGGCGTCAAGCTTGAAGAGCGTCTCAAAGCCGTGGACGTCGACGTGGTGCTTGTCCATCCGCAGCGACCTCATCCGAAGTACAAGAACTCCACGGACTATCTGATCGACCGCCTACTCAAGTGAATGACGCGTCGAAGAAGGACCGTGGCGAATCCATCGTATCCCCGATCCGCAACGCAGAACGTTTGCCCAGGAATATCCCATGAACCGTCCTCTCGCTCTTCTCGTCTTGGCCGCGGTCTCCGCCGTTCCCTTGGCCGCCCAAGCCGCCCCGCGGCCGAACATTCTCTACTTTTACGTCGATGATATGGGCTGGGGCTCCATCGGCCCCAACGGCCAAGCTGCTCGCCGGCTCAAGCAACAGCCCAGCGTTCTCACGCCCAATCTCGACAAACTGGCCGCCCACGGCGTCAACTTCACCCGAGCCTATGGCTGCACGGTCTGCTCGCCGGCGCGATCTTCTCAGCAGACGGGTTTTCACCAGGGTCATACCTTTGCCGATCACAACGACCCTGATAACGCCAAGAAAGCGATGCGCGCCGACGATGTTACGATGGGCGACGCACTCTCCGCCGCCGGCTACGTCACCGG
>JABMRP010001339.1 GCA_013202535.1 Planctomycetota bacterium | reverse complement strand
GCTTGTTCTCCGCCAGCTTGTTCTCCACCGGCTTGCTCTCCACCGGCTTGCTCTCCACCGGCTTCCATTCCGCCGGCCTGCTCACCGCTAGCTTGCTCACCGCCAGCTTGTTCTCCACCGGCTTGCTCGCCACCAGCTTGCTCGCCACCAGCTTGCTCACCACCGGCTTCTTCACCACCGGCTTGCTCTGCTTCCGCTTGGGCGATGTCCTCGGCGATTTCACCCGCGGCTTCGGCGACCTGCTGCTGTTTCTCGACGGCTTCTTCAACATTCCCCCATCCGCTTTCCGTTTTCGCGGCGGCGATGTCGGCCTCGGTCTGCTGCTGCAACGCCTCGCGAATTCTCTCGGCAAGGCGCATGGCCTCGGCCGCCGCGGGTCGTCCGGCGGCCTCTTCCTGCGAGGCTTGCGCTTCGGCGACCTTCTCGCGGGCGTCCTCAACGGCTTGTCTTTGCTGCGCGATCGGCTCCAAGGCTTCGGCCAGTGCGTTTTCGCTATTCCAATCGATTGGCCGGTCGTCGCCGATTTGCTCTTGGGAGAGCTGTCCGGCGGCTTGTCGCAGATCCTGCACCACGTTTTCCTGCTGCGCCAGCGCCTGCTGTGGATTGGGATTGAGGAGATCCGCGGCTGCCTCGTTGGCGGCTTGTTGGGCGTCCTGGAGCGACTGTTGGGCACTCTCGATCTGCGTCGACTGGCTCAGTTCGCCGATGTCTTGGGCGATTTCACTCTGCTGTTCGGCGAGTTCGCTGGTGTCCGAATCGGCTTGCTGGGTGGCCTCGGAGACTTCCTGCTGGCGCCCGATCATCTCGCTGATCTTGGCGATCGTCTCCGCGCGAACGACGTCGGCCATCCCTTGGGCCAACTCGATCCGCTCCAACAGGGCCTTGAGTCCGAGGATGACGGTCTTCTGGCTGGCGGCGGCCTCGAAGAAGTCGGGCGCGCGGAGATGTCGCTCCGCGGCGTCGAGTTCCGGTTCAACCTTGCCTTCGGCGAGCAGTTCCAAGCCTCGTTTGGCTTCGGCGGGAAACGGCCCGTCCCAATCGGCCTCGCTGACCAGCACAAGCGCCTCGGTAAACTTGCCGTACAGTGCCTTGATGTCGCGCTGGTCTTCGATCGTGGCGACGTTGAGCGCGTTGCGGCGCGAATCGGGTTGCTCGGGAAGCGATTCGGTATCGTCCAGTGTCTCGGTCTGGAGTTCGATCAGCCGCCTGACCTGAGCGGCGATCTCCGCGATTTGTAGCCGGTGCGCCAGACGACGCCGCTCGACGTAAAGACGAGCCAGGATCATGCGCGTCTGCTGCCGGGCTTCCAGGAAGATCGTTTCGTGCTGGGCCTCCTCGGCCGTCTCGAGTCGATCGAGCGTGGCGAGGACTTCCGACATCAGCGAGCCGGGTTTGTCCGCGATCAGGTCGTCGACGTTACGGCGCATCGTTTCGATTTCGCCGTACCAGGGATGCGCATCGAGTTGGTTCTCGCGGAGCTGTTGGAGCTGAATGTCGAGGACCCGGACGATCAGCGACCGGGCCATCTCCCGAACCTGCTCCTGCGTATGCCGACTCTGCCGCAGGGCCGCCGGATTGAGCGTCTGTGCCCGTGCTGTCGCCGCTGCGCCCAACAGCAACATACCGACGGTGAACCACGTCTGGAAACGTCTCATGGCGAACCTCCCGTGCCGAGTTCTCGCTCGATCATCGTGTCGAGCTGGAAGACCGACCGCCGGTCTCCCTCCCTGATTATTCCGTGCAAGATACCGTGGATATCGGTAACCTTCAACTCGATCGGATCGCCCAGGGTCGACTCGCCTTCGCGCGATCCGCGATAGTCGACTACCTTGGGCGTGACTTTCACCTGGTCGCCCTTTTCCAGGGCCACCGGGATCATTTTTTTCAGGTCGAGGATGAAACGGTCGTCCAATTCGGTTTTCCTGGACGAACTCTCGCCGCCGGACAACGCGTAGACCTCGACCTCCTCGCGTTCGGGTAGTCTGTCGGCCCGGATCACTTCGCAGAGCAGGGAAACGCGGGCCACGCCGTAATCGTCCCGGACACGGTAGGTGACCGAAGGAATGGCGGTTGCCCGGACTTCCGGCGTGACAATCCCCCAATCGACCAGCGTCGGCGGGTCGTCGGGCTTGATCCGCACGATACCCCCGATCGGTCGCTCCAGATGTTGGCCGTCGACGTCGGTCACGTCCAGATCGAATTCGACGCGTCCCAGCACCGGCGAGAGCCATGTTCCCGGCGTATCGAGTACCCAATGCTTTGCGGATTCATCCGCGGGAGCCGATTCGTCGGGCGTTAGTTCGTGTGTTGCGACGACATCTGCCTCGGCTTGCTTTCGGGTCATGGTGACGGTGGCGCTGGCCAGCGGTTTATCCGAGTGGATCGCAATCCGCACGCGCGAACCCTCCAGTGCGCGAACCAGCCGCAAACCGGGCGCGGTCTTGGACGGCCGGACCCCGGCGCCGGCCACCGCGTACGACGGCGGCGTGACTTCCAACTCGATGGCCACTCGGGGCAAGGTGGTTACGCTCAACTCGGCCGGATCGGTCCAGGCGTCGCCCAGATAAATCTGGTAGCGGTGCGATTGGCGAATTCGCTCCAACTCACCCGCAAACAGGTCGCTGTCTCCGACGCGCTCCAGTTCGAGAGTTCTGGCCAAATCGCCTCCGCCGACGAGCATTTCGACCGTCCCCTTCTCGGGGATCACGCCGGAGCACTGCACCTCGAACCGGACTCGGCGTCCGTGGAGCACTTTGTACTGGGTGGCCGTGACGTCGGCGTTGTCGGCCTGCCAGGCTTCGATCGCGGTCCAATCGACCGCGGCGTCGGGATCGTCTAGATCCGCTTTGGCCGTCTTGACGACGACCGTGTCGATCACGGTTTTGGTCGGATAGCGCTCGGAGCTGAGCGCCAATCGGCGGAAGAACATGGCCACGTGGCCGGGAGCCCACCAGACGACGCCGGCCCAAAGGACCAGCGTGACGGCGAGCAGGATGACGCGGTGCGACAGTTCGCGGCGGGAGAGGCCGTGCATCACGTCCATCCGCTCCCCCCGCTCGGCCACCTGATCGATGACGGCCTGTTCGAGTTGGACGGAGCCCCACTCGGGCGCCTCGGGCGATTCAAATTGCACGGCGGCGACCAGATCGCTGTCGATATGTTCGGTCCGTTCGACCAGCAAGGCGATGTCCAGTTCGGTCTCGCGGGCGCCCAGCCAGGGCATCGCGTAACGGTAAAACGCCCAGGCGGCGATTGCCGCGCCGGAGACCCAGCAGACCAATCGCTGGATCCGGCTCATCTCCAACCACCAGTCGACCAGGAAGGCCGCGGCGAGGATCCAGAGCACGGCCAGAATCAGGGCCGAGTAGGCCGTTTCCAGGCGCACGAGCGAGCGGCGCCGCCGGAGGCTGGAAAGTCGTTTGCGAAATGCGTGAAGTCTGGTCATTGCAGGTTTACCCACTTCCGTAGCAGCCATTCACTGAGCAAGAGTCCCACCACGCCGCCGAAGAACAGCCAGGTGAGCCATAGGGGAAAGACTCTTTTGGAGATTTCGATCTTGGGAGTCGCGTCGATCCGGTCGACCAGTTGGTGTACGTCGGCCAGTTCATAGCTTCGACCGCCGTGGTTCACCGCGGCAATCGCCTGCTGAACGGCCAGATCCCGATTCGGATTCCGCCGCTCGATCGGGTCGCTGGTCTTCACCTTGAAGGTCGCCTCGACCGGGTCGCCGGTGACCGGGTCGGTGACGCGGACGAAATAGTCGCCGTCGGTAAAGACGGGAAATCTCGTCTGGAAGACGCCGTCGCGTACCCGGGTCAGGGTGAGGTGCTGGGTGTCGTCTCCGCCCGTGTCGCGGCGGGGAAGGATCAACTCGCCGTGCAGTTTCGGTGCCGGATCGGCTCCGGCCGCTTCGAGGATCCTCGTCAGTTCCGCGTCGGTCAGCGCCTTGTAGTTTTCGTCGTACGCGTCGACGGTCAATATGACGTCGTCCTCGGCCCGATAACTGAGCCGGTCGGTGCGCGGCACGAACCGCTTCTGGCTTCCCAGGGCGTGGCTCAGCCCGAGCCGGTGGATCATCTGTCCCCAAAACTGCCGATAGTAGCGTTCGCCGAACTTTCGCCGCAGCCGCCACGTTTCGTTGAAGCCGAGATAGATCACCTCGCCCTTGCCGTATTTGCGAATGGCGATCAGCGGTTGATGGGCAGCCCCGCGCGATCCTTCAGGGGCGGCTTCCCGCGCGGAATCGGAAGGCAAGTCGCCCCCGGCGCCGCTGGGTCCGGCCACGCCGGGTGCGTCGGCGCCGATCGTCCCGCAAAGGTCCCGCGGATGTTCTGCCAGCACCCGTGTGTCGGAATGCAGGCCGTCGACCCGGGCGTACCAAGGCAGCGGGCCGAGGTTCTTCCATGCTTCGGCCAAGTCGTCGCCGGCGGGGCCAAGGCGCATGAAATCGATACGATCGGCCCAGGGAGTCAACTGCAACTCGAATTCCGCGGCGTCCTCGATCCGCGCGCCCGGCGAGGTACCGGCGCCCGAATGGAACTTCACCGGCAGCATCTTCTCCAGTTCGGTTCCCACGAGTTGGTCGGGCCCGAATTGCTGTCCGGAAAGGATCACCAGCCCGCCGCCGAAATCGCGAACGAACTCCTCGGTCCATTGACGGAATTGGGGGTTCAATGCCGACGCCGGCAAATCGCCGAGGAAAATCACGTCGTACTGGAAGAAGTCCTTGCGCGAGGGGCGCAAATCGGAGAGGAACATCTCCTGGGCCTGTTTCACCCGCGGATGGGACAGGCGAAGATAGGTGCGAAAACCCTCTTGCCCGACGAGCCGATCGCGATGGAACACCTCCTTGATAAATCGCCACTCCCAGTTGGGTTCGTTCTCGACGAACAGGACGCGGAGGAATTCGTCGCGAACGGTGACCTCGCGCTGGTGGCGGTTGTTTTCGTATCCCGCTTCGCCGGTCAATTGGTCGACGGCCACCTCGAAGACAAGCCGCCCGGTTTCCTTGGGAACGAACGGAAACTCGTGGCTGTCCGACGGCCCGGCCAGGAGGACGGTTTTCTCTCCCACGGGAATCACTTCGTCTTGGGCCTCGCCGGTCGAATCGAGCCGGCGGGCGGTGACGGTCACCTTGACCGACTCCTTGTCGAAACCATGTTGGAGGAGCACCACGGTGACGGTCGACCGCTCGTCCTTCTTCATCATCAACGGGGCGTCGAGGTTGACCGAGAGGTCGTCGGCCCGCGTGGCGCCGATTCCCACGGTGCAGATTTTCGCGCCCAGTCGCTTGGCCGCCGCCAGGGGCCTCTTGCCGGTATTCTGGTTGAAATCGCTGAAGATCACCAGCCCGGCAAGATTCCCGGCCGAATGGCGCCGCTGGAGTGCGTCCAGCGCGGTCCCCAGCGCGGAGACCTCGCCGTCGGCCGTCAACTGCTCGGCCAAGTAGGGACCGTCGACCAGACCGTCTCCGCTGGGCGAGAGTTTCAGCGAGCGAACGCCTTGGGCCGTGTCAAAGACAAATGCTTGTAGACGCACCTTCTCCTGGAGCTTGTCCAGCAGATTGTCGTCCTGCCGGCGAAACAGGCTCTTGACGTAATCGATCCGCGACGGCGGCGGGGCGTTGGGGTCGGTGGAGCCGGTCACCTCGGCATCGGTGCCGACCGCTTTGGCCAGTTTTTCCCGTTGGTCTTCGTCGAGCCGGTCGGATCGATCGCGGATCGCCATGCTGTCGGTCCCGTCGACCAAGAGCCACAGCAGCGGCCGCACCTGGCGAGTGATCGTCAGGGTGAGGATCGGCTCGGCCAGCATCAACAACAGCAGGCAGAGAGAAGTGGCCCGGAACAGGGCCAGCACGCATCGCGCGCCGGCATGGGCGTGGTTCTGAAATCGGATGTAGAAGACGATCGCCGTGAAGATCAGCGCGGCGCAGCCGAACAGCAACCAGGCGGGTCCCTCGGCGGCCCACGGCGCGGCCAGCGACACATCGAAGTCGGTGACCGATTCGGTGCCCTTCAGGCCGAGCAAGCGCCCGAGAAGTTTCGAGATGGTTTCGGATAGATTCATGCAGTTCGCTCCCCGCTCCGTGCAGCCCGAGTCAAGATCACCAGTTCCAAGAGCAAGCAAGCCAAGACGGCCCCGGCAATCCACTTCCACGACTTCGCTCCGTGGAGGCGAGCCTGCCGAAAATTGCCGAGCGAGAAAACGGCGCCCGTTTCCGTTACCACGTCGGCTTGTCCTCGGCCGGCACGTTGCTCGATCTCTTCGGCGGTCAGCAGTTGGGACTCATCCGCCGGACCGTTGACCGCCAGCGGAATCGTCCACATCGTGGTCCCCAGCCCTTCGGTGGACGACTCCTCGCCGCGCTTGGCCGTGACGCGATACAGCCCGCGCTGGGTGACGCCGGCGATGGTGATCCCGTAACGGTTGGCCCCCACGGCATCGACCGAGAGGGGTTCTTCCGAGTGGCCGGGACCGTCGAGCGTGACCTGCGCGGTTCGCTCGGCCGCCGACACGGGCAGGACGAAGGCTCGCTGCGAGCTGACGTTGCGCACCGGCAGCGTGCTTCGAAGCATCTCGCGGAAGACACGATCGAAGACCATCACCGAGTTCATCAGCGTGAACGTGTTCCAACTGGGGTACACGCCGCTGG
Source organism: Planctomycetota bacterium (assembly GCA_013202535.1). GTDB lineage: Bacteria > Planctomycetota > Planctomycetia > Pirellulales > Thermoguttaceae > JABMRP01. Next base: position 6,984 of record JABMRP010001339.1, on the reverse strand, counting down.
TGACCAGCAGCACCTTGCCGCGGCCGATGCGGCGCTCGACCAGGAACGGCCATCCGTTGTCGTACCTTGCCACGACCAGGAATCCCGTCTCCTCGGCCCGTTGCTCGATGGCCCGTTGCTCGATGGGTCCGGCGTCGGCTTCGGACTCCGCCGGATCGCTCCAGAGGAGCCAGGAGGGTTCAAGTTGGTTGCGCTGGGTTTCGAGCGTCGCCCACTCGTCTCGATCGCCGGCCGACGACTTGCGCTGGCTCTCCAACTGCCGCAATTCGGCCATCCGGCGGTCAATCTCCTCGATCTGGTCCCGGCGCTGCTGGAGTTGTTCCCGGGTGCGGGCGGTCATGACTTCCTTCAAACGGTCGTCGTCGAGTGCTTCGACCACCTTGGAGAAAATCGGTCCGCGGTACATCTTCCGGAGAAACCCCTCGGGTTCATCGAGAAGGAAATAGTCGTGGCTCTTGAGACTGTTGTAGTCGAGTTGAAAGACGTCGCCGCTGGTCGAGCCGAGTGGTTGGCCGACGGTTTGCGGGGCCAGCGAAGTAGGCAGGATTCCCAGTCCGTCGAGCCAGGCCGCTTCGTCCCACTGGGCCGGATCGAAATCGCCTCCCGCGGCGATCACCAGATTGCCGCCTTGCTCGACGTACTCCCGCAGGAGTTCGACTTTCTCGCCGGAACCGGGGGTTTCCACTCCGGCGATCACCACCAAGCGAGCGTCTTCCAGCAGGCTGCGGTCGAGTTGCTCGATTCGCCGTGTCTTGAGATCGATGACTTGCCGTTTGCCCTGGCTCGGATCGGTCTTGGGAGCCAGGTATTGGCGAAGCCGGTAGGTTTCTCCGAAGCGGTCGCGGCTGGGATCTTCGTCGTCGCCCAACTGATCGATAAACACCACCGGCAAGGTGGCCACGATGGGAACGGCGAGGAATCGCTCGTCGTCGGCCTTCAGGGCGTCCAGCGAACCACCCCGGCCGGCGGAGATCGAGACCCGAGCCGTAGCCGTCGCGGTCCGGCCCTGGCTCCGCTCGGAGTCCTCCAGCATCTCGAAGTCGGCCCGGGAAAACAGGAACGGCTCGAACCGTATCTCGCTTCCCGACCCCGAACCCGACTGCAAGTCGACGGTCTGTGTCTCGATCGTCTCGCCGTTGACGCTCAAGGTCACGTCGACGTCGCTCTTGGTTTCGGGACCTTCGTAGCGGATCCTGGCCAGGAAGATGGTCGGGTTGTGCAGATCGGCGACCCCGTCCTGGATCTGAAAATCGGAAATCCAGGCGTTGTCGACGGGCCCCTTGGGCTCGACTTGCACGACGTCGATCGGGGCGGGAAGCTCCTCGATGCGCGCCGCCAGCGACTGCACCGGCCAGTCGGCGACCTGCCGATCGGTCAGCAGAACGATTCGCTTCGCCGCCGGATCTTCGACCCGCCCGCACGCTTGCAGGGCACGATCGATGGTCTCGTGCGGCCGGGTATCTTGATCGACCGGTTCGACGGTTTCCAGGGCGTCGAGCGCTTCGTCCTTGGTAAAGTAGGCGTCGTTGCTGTATCCACTGGCCGGGCCACAGGTGGGCACCACCGAGATGCGGCTGTCGGGCGGCAGGCCGTCGATCACCTCGCGAGCCCGGTCTTTTGCCTCGTCCAACAGCGTTCGGTCGCGCTGCTGCTGGCCTTCGATTTCCTGGCCGACCACGTATCCCATGCTCAGGCTGTTGTCGATCAGCAAAACGGCATGGACCGGTTGACTGGATCCGACCTCCCCTTGAGAGCTTCCGAAGAATGGCTGGGCCATCGCCGCGCCGAAGGCCAGGATGCAAAACGTCCGCAAGGCCAAGAGCAGAAGATCGCGCAACTGAACGGCCCGGCGGCTGCGGAAGATGGCCTGTCGCAGAAACTCCATCGCCGCCCACTGGCGGGTCTTGTAACGCTGCCGGTTGAGCAGATGGATCAGGACCGGTCCGGCGGCGGCAATCAAGCCGGCGACGGCAAACCAGGGGGTAAGAAACATGGGTGGTCGTTCGGGGCTGAGGGTGAGGGATTCTTACTTGGGTGGTTCTTGCTTGAGTGGCTCCTGCTGAAACTGCTCCTGGAGGCTGCTGATTCTTCCTTCCTGCAGGATGGGCAGGTAACGGTTGGGCATGGCGAGGATAAAACAGGCGGCGCTGGTCATGTAGAGGTCGCCCGGCTTGCCGCCCACCTGGCCGTTGGCCGCCCATTTCCCGTCTTCCTGCTGACAGGCAACGAGGCTGTTGCGCAGCAGGGGGTAACAAGTCTCCCAGCGCTGGCCTCCGACCTGATACAAGGCCTGGCCCACGTAGTAGAGCGTGTAGGGATCGAACGGCGCCGCGCCGGTATCCGCGATACATTTCTCGCGGACGGCCTTTTCGATGATCTCCATGTTCTTTTCGATGCGCCAGTCGTCGTACTGGGCAAACTCCTGGAGACACACGACCCCGGCGGCGGCCATGGCGACGGTGGCGTTTCCCCCGCCCTTGCTGTAGGTGAACTGGCCCGGGTGTTTCTTCTGTTCTTCCTCACTGGCGCTATGGGAACAACCTTGGGGCGTGTAGTGCTGGCGAACGCTCTGGATGGCCAGTTCGACCGCCTCCGGCGGCACCTCGAGCCCGCTGTCCATGGCGCTGCGCAGAGCCTTGGCCTGCATCACCGCCAGACTCAGGTCGTGCCCGCGCGATTGCGGCTTGGCCACGTAATCCCAGCCGCCGTCGTGGCATTGGGTTTGCACGATCAACTTCAGCGCCTTTTCCAACCGCCGGCCGAGATCCCGGTCGTTGCTCATCCCATGGGCCTGGCCGAGCACGAAGGTCGCCAGCCCGTGGTTGTACATCCCGCGCCGCTGGTCGGCGATGTTTAACAAGCCTGACGGTTTGGCGTTGGAGACGACATACGTCAAAGCCTGCTGGCACTTCTTGCCGTAATACCCGCGTCCCGGCACGTGTCCGTCGGCAAGGTAGGCCAGCGCACCCATGCCGACCAAGCCGAGGTCGTTGGACGACCAGTTTCCCGCTTCTTGGTTCCGGGCCAGCCAGCGCAGACCGTCTTCCAGGGCTTCTTCGCTCTGGGGCGTTACTTCCCAATCGCCTTCCGCGCGGGCCGTCGAACCACAACAGACCGTCGCCGTCAGCACGACCAGAGCGAGGATCGGCCGATGGAGGTCGGCCACGAGACAGGAAAAGAATCGGGGCGGCGAAAACTCTCGCAGCCGAGGTATTCGGAGGCGGAACCCGTGCGAATCGTCGGCAAACCGGCCCAGTTTCATATGTCGTCCCGTCCCGGGAGGCATCGCTTGGGGGCGAACTCCCTCTGATGCAGGTGTCTGCAAATGTGCGGCCACAACTTCTCTGAGTCTGAGCGGTCGAAACTGGCTTGTCAAGGTTTTTCTCCAATTCGATCCAGTTTCGTCGGAGGGGGAACTCTCAGCCGGCCAAGGATCGGGGTAGAATACGGTCCCCCCAGCGGTCTCCGTGAAGCAGCGCGAGATGAACGGGCGGACGTGGGCGGATTTCAACGGCCCGGCCGTCGGCGCCGGCGAAAGCAACCGCCTGGGTATCGACGGCGGTCACGCGCGGGGCGGATTTGTGGTCACGCCCATCGCCCGACGCCCGGAGAAACGGGAAGAGGTGCATCGAGGGCGAAGCGCGGGTTCGTGGGGACTCATCCCAGCCAAGCCATCGACGTCAAGCGGATTCTCGGGGGCCGGACGTCAGCCCGGCGCGCCCGAGTTCGCGATTTCTCGACGGACCGTTACGGCTTCGGAGGAGCCGCGGTGGGTTGTCCCGGTTGCGCGGCCGCGTTGGGGTCGGCCTGTTGCAGCACCGAACGGGTGGTCGCCGGCGGCTTGACCGTCGGCGGCACGACCGCGTTGGGGTCGACCGGGATGGGTGGCAGGATGCTCGACTCGGGCAATACAGTCGGGGGAATCGCCGGCGGTTGCCGTCGGTCGGCCGTTCGCAGCACCGCACTGTCGAGCGTCCGCGATTGCACGACCGTCGAAGCCGCGGCCTCGGTTTGCCCCGAATCGTAGAAGAGGGTGGTCTCTTCTCCAGCCAACTTCGTACCCAGCGAAGGACAGCGCAGTTCGGCGCGGAAGACGTGGTTGCCGGGCGTTTGCGCCCGCGAGGTGATCTTCAGCACGATTTCCTTGCCGGCCCCCAGCGAGTGGATGGGGTTGAACTGGACTTGTCCCGGGGTGAGTTGGTGCTCTCCTCCCTGAACGTTGACCGGTTCGACGCCTTGCGAGAAGAACGCCAAGATCTCGACGTTCTCGGCCGTCTTGCTTCCCCGGTTGGCAACCCGGATCTCGTAGATGATGTCCGCGCCCACCGGCATCGGTCCCGCCGGATCGCTCACGTCCAAAACCAGATCGGCGATGGCCTCGACGCGGGTCGCCGTGGCATGGGAGGCGGTCAGGTCGTCGCCTGTCGCAACGACCTCCAAGCGGCTGGCTCCGGCGGAGACCAACTGGCATTGGAGTTGGAGAACCTGCTCCGCTCCCGGGGCCAAATTGGCAAGCGTCCACGATACTTTCTCACCCTCGGCGTCCGGCTTCGCTTCGTGGCTGCCGGAGAGGAACTTGGCTCCCGAGGGAACTCGGGCCGTGACCGCGACGGTTTCGGCCGGCGCGTTGCCCGGGTTGCTGACTCGGATCCGATAGATGGCCGTCGTGCCGACGTACTGAACGGCGGGGCCTTCCGAATGGACCTGCAGGTTCGCGCGGCGAACGAGAATCGCCTCGGTGAGCCCGGTGTGCAGGTCGCCGTCGGCGTTGGCTTCCACCTTGATTGTCAGATTGCCCGTCTGCCGCGCGGTCAGTTCGACTTCGATGACCTCCGTCGCACCGGCGGCCAACACGCCCATCGTGTGGTTGGCCGGCGCGCTGCCTTGCCCCAGGGGATACAATACGAGGCGCACGTTCTCGGCCGCGCCGGTGCCCGGATTGGAGACTTCGAGCTTGAAGATCTGCGTCTTGCCGAAGAGCACTTCGCGCGGGCCGTCCAGCTTGATGGCCAGCTTGGGCTCCTGCACTTCGATCACCGTCTGGGAAGCGGCCGGCCGGTGAGTCCACCGCACGCCCAGATCGAAGGGACGGCTCTCGCGCGGAACGATCCGCAAGATTAGTTTCTGGTCGGACTTGGCTTCCAGGCGTCCCAATTGCCAGCGAAACTGGCCGTCGCTCTCGGCCGGCGATTGCGAACGGGTTGCGCCCGTGCTGGCCTCGGCGCCTTGCACCTCCGCCCAACTCGGAATATCGACCGAGACCACCACCTCTTCGGCGGCCACGTCGCCGGCGTTGCGAATCGTCACTTCAAAGGCCGATTCCTTGCCAATCATGATCTGGCGGGGGCCAAGCGTTTCGATGCTGATGCTCGGGCTGCGCTGTACGAACAGGACACCGGGACGTTGGTGCGCGGGGGCTGCCATCGGCTGGGAAGTCGCGGCGGCCGCCCCGGCGGCGGCCGACGGGGCACTATTCGCGCCCGCGGAGGCGTCGATGCGGGGCAGATCGGCTCGCTTCTGGCCCCCGAGTTGGCCGGAGAGTTCCCCTGGGCCGGCCTGTCGCGCCGGGAACGTCGTCGGAGGAGCCGCTGTGGTTCCCGGCAGGGCGCCGTAGGTCGCCGGCTGACGGATCAGCGAGGACTGGCCCGACGGGAGTGGTTTTGGGGTCGTGGCCGATGGCAAGCCGGGTGATGCCGACTCCGGAGACGCTCCGGGTTTGGGGCCCGGGTGGGGGGTGGTCGCGACGGATCCGCCAAACGGAGATTGCCGCGCCGCCGATAGCCGCTGGTGGAGCGATCCGCTACCGGAAGAGGTCGAACTCCCGCCCGTGGTGGCCGGCGACTGACGTGGCGTGGCTACCGGAGCGGCCGGCGGTCGGGGTAACTGGGTCTGGCCGCGGGTCGGCAAGGCCGGCGCACTGGGAATCGACCGGGTTGTCGATTTGGGGGCAGCGGTGCGTGTCGAGCCGGTGGCCGCCGCCGACCCCGTACGCGATGTTCCGGTGTGCCGATGCTGGTGGGTGCTTGGCGACGTGGTGCGCGCGGCGGTCGACCGACTTGCGCCCGATTGCGAACCCGACGGCCGGTTTTCCGTCGGACTGCCAAAGAGCGTGTTTCCGAAGTCGTCAATCTGCTCGAAGAGCGTCTTGCTCGGTGGACGGTTGTGGGTTTGGGCTCGTGCGGAGTGGGAGCTTCCCACCCAAACGGTGGTGCCCAGCAGTGCGATGGCCAGCGAAAACGACCTGTGGCTCATGTCTATGATCCTGACAGAGAGTGTGCGGAGTAGGGCCTCATCAACGGGGTATCGGACGGCGTGGGTTTGTCGGTTTAGCCAACTTTTCAGGATCCACGGGTAAACCGGATTAAGTAGTATGGGGTGTATTTAACGATTAAATACTCTGCGGATTTCGCGTGAACAGGGCATTTCGTCTCTCCCGACGCATGTCGTTATTGGCGCGGTGCCTGTCCGCTTTCTCAACAGGCTGCTGGCAGTCCGTTGAAAAAGTGGACTTTGCCGGAATGTGTGCCACTGCTTGCTTGCAAGCAGTGCCTTTATGCCGGGTTTCGTGATCGAATCCACGCCACTGCTTGCAAGCAAGCAGTGGCACACGACTATTTCAACGGACTGCTGGCACCCACTGGCTTGGCGGCGATTGCGGCATGTGGCGGGGATCCTTATACTTGCGCGGACCTTTGTTCCGCCCGAATGTTCGCTCGCTGCTCGCCGTGCCGAATCAACCACCCACCAGCCGCCGCATGTCCCACTGGCGTATGCCGACCGGAACCCTCCGGTTTGGCAGGCAACCCCTTCTAATGGGGGTGGTGAATGTCACGCCCGACAGCTTCTCCGATGGCGGACAGTTCTTCGACCCCCAGGCGGCCATCGACCACGCGCTGCAAATGGCGGCCGACGGGGCCGATATTCTCGACGTCGGCGGTCAAAGCACCCGCCCGGGCTCCGCGCCGGTCGATGCCCACCAGGAGT
>JABMRP010001338.1 GCA_013202535.1 Planctomycetota bacterium | reverse complement strand
GGGCGCGGGGGGCGACAGATCGCCCAGCGCGACCAGGCGGCGGTGGCGGTCGTCCGACTCCACGAGTACTTGCCCGGTGAGAATCTCGTGGTTGATCACGCGTCCTTGGCCGTCGGGAGTCGTGACTCGGGAGCCGATCCGCGGAAGTTCCTTCTGGATTCGCTCGTAGACGTCATACTCGTACCGCAGGCAACATTTCAGGCGACCGCAGCGGCCGGAAATCTTGCTCGGATCGAGCGTGGCCTTCTGCAATTTGGCCATTTTCATCGAGACCGGGGGCATCTCGCTCAGGTGGGAGTTGCAGCAGACCGAGTTGCCGCAGTCGCCGTAGTCGGCCATCAGTTTCGCCTCGTCGCGAACTCCGATCTGCCGCATCTCGATGCGCGTCTGAAACTCCCCGGCCAACCGGCGAACCAACTCGCGAAAGTCGACCCGGCCGTCGGCCAGGTAGTAGATCACGATCCGCTCGCCGCCGAAAAGATGTTCCACGTCGACCAGATTCATGGGCAGGCCAAGCGTGTCGATGAACTTTTGGCAGACCTCAAGCTTCTGCCGCGATTCCTCACCAATGCGAGAAAGCTCGTTGGCGTCGTTGGCGGTCATCGCCCGAAGAATCTGGCCGCCGGTCGGATCCTTCAATTTCCCGATCGTCGGTTCGTCGGCCTCGCACAGCACTTCGCCGGCTTCCAGGCCGCGATCGGTCCGCACGATGACCCGGGTCCCCCGGCTGTATTGTTGCTTGGGGTTGCTGGAATGGATCCCCAGCAGTCGCATCGAACCGTATCGAACCACGTATTTGGGCATGTCTGGCTACTCGCTCCACCGGTGGGTCGGAAGCCGTTCAGTATATCGGGCCGCGCCACGGCCGGGAAGAGATAATCGGCACAGTACTTCCGAGGGGAGTAGCCCCCTTACCTGACGACGTCGCCTTCGAGCCAGTAGACCACCGGCCCGGAGCCCAACTCGGGCACTTCGACGTGGAATTTCCCGCCCACGCCCCGCACTTGTTGGGTGTAGTCCGTCCGCAAGCCCCCAACGAGCTTGACGCGGATGAGTTCCGTCGGCTTGGGATCGACCTGGCAGTATTGACACTTCTCGTTGTACGGATTCAGGGCGAATCGGGCTAGCCCCCTTGTCTGCCGACCAGGATACATGTACCCCTCGATGTAGATCTTCTGACCGTCCAGTTCGATGGCCTCGGGAGGAACTCGTTCCCCCTCGACCTCTGGGTCGGGCTGGAGCATTTCGTAGCGGACCAGTTGGTAGCCGGGCGGTGCGGCGGCAAAGTAGCCGTGGATCAGCCACGAGTATCCGGCGATCCACACCACGGCCGAGAGGGCCAACCCGGCGTAGGCCATGGGTACCCCGGTTCGTTCCTCGGGAGCCTTGCGAATCTGCCGCAGGGCCACGTACCCGGCGAGGATTCCTACAACGGGCGCAACGACCATCGACCAGAAAACGAAGGTTCCAATGGTCAGAACACCACACGCCAGGCTGAGCACGGCCAGGGCGTTGACCGACCGGTAGCGGCGAGGCGGTTGGTCCTCCTCGTCGAGTTCGTCTTCCGCATCGCGTTCGATGATCTCGTCTTCCTCGCCAAGCTCGACGAGTTCGTCGGGCGATTCGAGCGGTCGGTTGTCGTAGGGGTTGCTCATCAGGATTGTAGCGACTTGGCGACGTCGGTTCGATAGGCGGAAAGGGCGGGCAAATAGCCGACGATCGAGGCCAGTATGATCAGACCGGGTATCAAGATCAACTCCGTTGGTTGAAACTGCATCGCACGGACCACGACGCCCGTCTCTTCGGTAATCCGGGAACTGAACGCGCCGATGGTGCCGTGCCCCAGCAGAAGGCCGATGAAACCGCCCCCCAGCGACAGCAGGATCGATTCCAGCAGGATAATGACCATCACGGTCACCCGGCTGGCTCCCAACGCCCGCATCACGGCGATATCGTGGCGCCGCTCGCTCATCGAGTTGTAGATGCTCACCAGCAGCCCGAGCCCGGCCACCACGACGACCATCACCACTAGAATCAAGAGCACCAATTGCACATTGCCCACGATCCCGTCGAACAACTCGGTGATCACGTCGCCCGGAACGACGGCCTGGGCGACCGTCTGTCCGTTGATCTCTCGCTGCAAGTTCATCGCCTCGACCAGATTCTCCTCACTGGTGCAGACGAGAATTGCGGTCACTTTCTTCAGTTCGGAGGGGATATCGCCGTCGTGATCGTGTCCGGCGTGGCTATCCTCGGCGTGATCTTCCTCGGCATTCTCTACGGCTTCGGCGTGGTCGGGGGAGTGGGTGTCGTGTTCGGTCTCGCCGGGGGCGCCGGGCGTATCGCCCTTCTCGTCGGCGGGAGAGGCGGTTGTTTCCTCGGGATCGACCGCATCTGGTTCCGCGTGGACATGGCCTTTGAGCCGGAAGAAACCTTCGATGTTGACGAAGATCGCCCGATCGTTGGGCGTGCCGGTCGGCTCAAAGATACCGACGACGGTGAATTTGTCGGCATGGGGCTCTCCGCCTTCCTTGACTCCGTGGGTGATCTGGAACGTGTCGCCCAGTTTCAAACCGGTCTTGCGCGCGGCGGTTGGTCCCACGACGGCACAAAAGAACTCGTCGTAGTAGAAATTGCGGTTGGGCTCCTCGAACTCGTAATTCTTGCCTTCGCTGTACTCAAGATCGTCGAACATGTCGGGCATGGTGCCCACGATGCGGTGGTCCTTGTAACTTCCGCCCATGCACAGCGGGTAGGCCGCCTCGACGTACGGATGATCGCGGAGCCATTCGTAGTAGGTGTAGGGGATATTGCCGATCGGGCGGCTGAGGTGGTAGACCGTGTTGAGCACGAGCTGCAACTGGCCGCCCTTGTTGGCGCCGACGATCAGGTTATATCCTCCGGCGCCGCGATCGAACGATTTCTTCACCACGCCGTGGATCACCAGCACGCACACGACCAGCGCCACGCCCAACCCCATGGCCACGGCCGTCAGGACCGACGACAGGCTCCGCTGCTGAATACTCCGCCATGCAACCTTCCAAAGGCTCATTCGCTTGCTACCTCAGACACGGACCGCGGCGTTGATTTCTTCTTCCAAAGACTCATCTGCTTGCTGCCTCACACACTGACCACGGCGTTGATTTCTTCCAGACGATCGATCCGGTCGAACTGATCGGACACGTCGGGTGAATGGGTGACCATGACCAGGGCCACCTTTTCCTCGCGACATGTCTCGCGCAGCAGGTCGACTACCTGTTGCTGATGTCCCGAGTCGACGTTGGCCGTCGGCTCGTCGGCCAGCAGCAGCTTGGGGCGATTGGCCAGCGCCCGGGCGACCGCCACGCGCTGCTGTTCGCCGACGGAGAGCTGGGCCGGCTTGTGGGTGACGCGGTGGGCGAGTCCGACGCGATCGAGCAACTGGCGCGCCCGGTCCGCGTCGACGCGCCGCCCGGTGAATCGCATCGCCAGCAGCACGTTCTCCAAGGCCGAGAACCCGGCCAGCAGGTTGAACGTCTGGAAGACGTACCCGATGCGCTCGGCCCGATAGCGGTCGCACTCCGCCTCGGTCAACACGGTCAGGTCGATATTGTCGAGCTTCACGCGGCCGGAGTCGGGACGGCTGATCCCGGAAATGACGTGCAGCAGCGTGGTCTTGCCGCAGCCGCTGCGGCCCACCACCACGACCTGCTCGCCGGGCGACACATGGTAGTCGGCAATGTCGAGGATCGGCAAGACGGTGCCGTCGGGCTCGTGAAAGGACTTCTTGATTTTCGCGAGTTGTAACATGGAGGCGGATCAAGCGGGATTGCAGGAGGGGTGGAGGTGTAGTTCTTTTCGGGGGGCCCGCAAGCTTTCGGCCAGCAAAACCGTCGCACGGACCGCCACGTCCTCTTGGTACGCAACGGCGGTCGCTTCGGTTCGCCGAACATGCCGGCGGCATTTTCCACGGCCACGTGCCGTGCCGGGGCCCTTGCCCGATGCACTTCTATACTATTCCACCGGTTGCGGTCACGATAGGGGGGCATTGCTTTTCCGCCCACGGCCGATGCCCCCGCGGCCCAGGGCGATAAGCCCCATGGTCCGAGGGATACCCATTGGACAGAACCTTATCCGCTGGTTACAGTCGGGTCGGGCCTGCCATTCAACCGATCGAGATCCGCCATGAACATCTCCTTCCCGCACCGTCTTTTCACGCCCGTGATCCTTCTGCTCGTCGTCAACGGCCCGGTCGCTGCCGAGGAATCGCCCGCCGCGCGACCGTCGACCTACAAGGGCTGGAAAGCCTACGCCCTGGAGAACGGCTTGGTGCGGTTGCACGTCGTACCCGACATTGGCGGCCGGGTGATGCAGTACGCGCTGGGCGAAAAGGAGTTCTTCTGGGTCAACCCGGCGACCGTCGGCAAGACGTCGCCCACCACCGGTCTCGACTCGGACGGCGGTTGGATGAACCATGGCGGCGACAAACTCTGGCCGGCTCCGCAGGGTTGGGATAACGACCGCCAATGGCCGGGCCCGCCCGACGCCGTGCTCGACGGTCAACCGCATCGCGCCGACTACGACGCCACTGTGCCGGGTATCCGATGGACCAGCCGCGACGACGCGCGCAGCGGCATCCGTTTCAGCCGCCGTATCCGCCTCCATCCGAATTCGACGCGCGTGTCGATCGAGGCGACCATGACCAACATCGACGACAAGCCTCGCCGTTGGGGTATCTGGGCCCATACGCAACTCGACGCGTCGCTACCCGGCGGCGACGACTACAATCGGCTGATGCGAGCCTGGTGCCCGATCAACCCGAAAAGCCGTTTCGAGCGGGGCTACGACGTGATCTTCGGTAAGAAGGACAACCCGTCCTTCGAGGCCGACGTCCAGCGTGGGCTGATGAAGGTCAGCTACCATTACCGCGTCGGCAAGATCGGCATGGACAGCGATGCCGGTTGGGTCGCCACGGTGGACGGCCGCCACGGCGACGTCTTCGTTCAGCGGTTCACCTTCGAGCCAAAGAAGGCCTATCCGGAAGGGTCCAGCGTCGAGTTCTGGCACAACGGCCTGGGGCGGATCTACGCCTACAACAAGTGGCTCGACATGGCGGACAATCGGGCGGACACCCCCTACGTGTTCGAGAGCGAAGTGCTCAGCCCGTTCGCCCAATTGCAGCCGGGTGCGAGCTATACGTGGCGGTACGAGTGGAACGCCTGCCGGATCGGCGGCGATTTTCCCGTGGTCGATTGTAGCCAGGCGGGCGTGGTTTCCGAACCGCTGACTGCTCGGCGGGACGGCGATCGAGTGCGGCTACGCGGACGTTTCGGCGTATTCCATCTCGGGCGGCTTGTCATTGAGGTATACGACGAAGAGGCCCGGCTGTTGGTAACCGCACTCCACGCCCCGGCCGCAACGCCGCTGGAGCCGGTCGTGCTCGACCGGACGCTGACGGTGCCCCCGTCGGCGCGCAACGTGGCGTTGGTGCTGCAGGACGTCGAAGGGAATCGCATCGGCGAAATCGCCCGGGGTACGTTGGGGACACGTTGAAACGGTCGTGTGCGAATAAGAGACGGGTGCCATGCTACGCCGTTAACTG
>JABMRP010001337.1 GCA_013202535.1 Planctomycetota bacterium | reverse complement strand
ATTGAATCGAAGTATCTGCTTCAGTTCGTCGACAATATGATCGGGGTCAACGTCGCTTGGGGGTTACTCAATCTGCTGCCCGTCTATCCGTTGGACGGCGGGCACATCTGCCGCGAAATTCTCTCGCTGCGCAATCCGCGTGCGGGCATCGAGCGATCACTGGTCGTCTCGGTTGCCGTCGGTGCGATGATGGCCGTGTATGCACTGATTGCGATGGATCAGATCTGGGTGGCCGTGATGTTCGGCTTCTTGGCCTATTCCAGTTACACGACGCTGCAAGCATACTCCGGCCGCGGTCGTCGTTGGTAACTGACATAGTTTTCTTGAGAAAAAGCGCGCAAACACCCGATAACCACTTGCAATCGGTTTTCTTGTTCTTGGTGAGGCACGCTCGAAATCTTCCGTTATGTGAAGCGACCGAAGCGAAGCTCGCCATCTACTCTTGAGGGAGAACGAACTGTGGCGAAGAAGAAAAAGGCTGCGAAGAAGAAGGTCGCCAAAAAGAAGGTAGCGAAGAAGAAGGTCGCCAAGAAGAAAAAGGCGGCACCGAAGAAGAAGGCCGCGAAAAAGAAAGCCACCAAGAAGAAAGCAACGAAGAAAAAGGCTGCCAAGAAGAAGCCCGCCAAGAAAAAGGCGGCCAAAAAGAAGGCCAAGCGAAAGGGCTGCAAGAGGTGCTAGCGGCCGCTGCCGCGCCGGCGCCATCTGGCGGAGCGAAATTACAACGAGAAAGAGCCGCTTGCCCGATCTGGGTAAGCGGCTCTAACTGCTTATGGGGTAACACTTTGTGGCACGCATGACACAAGGATCGCCACCCAGGGTGCGTTGCGCGACCCTGGACTTTGTTGTTGGACCCCGTTGGGGTCTATGTCATGGGTATCACGGGGTTCCCAAACCGGTCCCCGGCCTCACGGGCCTCACCGGTACCGTTTCCCCGGTGCCCGACGACTGAAGAAACCTGAAAAACTCCGAGTCGGTGGTCAGGATCAGGTGCGTCCGGCTGGCGGTGGCCTTCTTATAGGCCTCCAACGCGCGAGTGAATCGGTAGAACTCGCCCGCCTCCCGGATCGCCAAGGCAAACTTGCGAGTGATCTCGGCATCGACGTCTCCGCGGGTTTTTAGGGCGTCTTTCTCGCCTTGCCCGCGAATCTCTTCGGCCTGGGCTTCGGCTTGGAAGATCATCTCGTCGCGGCGCTTCTCACCCTGGGCGACGTTCCCCGCAGCGATCTTTTGCATTGAGGCGATTTGCCGATTGAAGGCCGCCTCGCGCACCGTGGGGACGAAATCGATGCGGGCAATCCCCAGGTCGACCAGTTCGATGACGCCGCCTTCGGGTTCCGCTTCCCCGTCAGGCGCCCCCTCGGCCAGTTTCTCTTGCACGAGTTTTTCGAGTTTCTCTTGCACGAGTGCTTTGATCTCTTCCACGATCTTCGTCCGTCCAAGCAGGATGGGCACCGGCCTCTCCGATCCTTGCTCGGCGGCTGCCGCCAAATCGGGGGAAATGACCGAACTGGGGATTTCCGCCTGTCCGACCGGCGGCGATGTCTTGGGTTCCTCCTCCTGGTAGATTTCAGTCAGGTGGCTTGAATCGCGCACGGCTTCGACCAGATCGTGGCTGGTGATCACGTCACGAACCGTGTTGCGGACAATCTGCTTGATCCGCATCTCGCCTTTCTCGACCGTCCGCAGCACCTGTACGAATTTCTTCGGGTCGGTAATTCGCCACACGGCCCAGGGAGTGACTTCCACTTTCATGTCGTCGGCGGTGGGAAGATCGACCAGCACTTCGGTCGCTCCACTCCAGAACTGGTAGGTTTTGGGCAAGCGACGCACTTCCTGGACGAAGGGCATATTGAAATAGAGCCCGGGTTCGCTACGGCTTTCCACCGGATCGCCGAATTGGAGGATCACGGCCAACTCCCGTTCGTCGACCGTGTACATCATTGCCCGGACCAGCATCGGTGCCACGAGCAACACGACGATAATGCTAATGAGAATAATTCGTTTGCGCCTGGGGGTCATTGCTCGACTCCTTGCCGGGAATTCAAAAGCGGCCAAATACGTCCGAGGGGGGCTTCGATCACGGTCTTCGACTCGACGCCCGCCATGATTTCTTCCATCGCTTCGAGGTACAGCCGGGTACGCGTTTCGACCGGCGATTCGTGGTAAGCCGTGGCTCGGGCATTGAGCGATTCAATCTCGCCGTCGGCTTCCGCCTCGCGACGGGCGGCGTACCCTTTCGCCTCGAAGCGAAGCTTGCTCGCTTCCGCTTCGGCCTTGGGCAACAGTTCGTTGCGCTTTCGCTCCGCTTCGTGCAGCGATTGCTTCTCGAGCTGGATCGAGGCATTGACCTCCTCGAAAGCCGGCCGTACCCGCGCCGGCGGGCTGACGCGCTGCATCTGCAGACCGAGGATCTCGATGCCGCACTCGTATCGATTGAGGATCTCCTGCGTGGCCAGCCTCGCTTCTTCCGCAATTTCGCCTCGCATGGCCGTCAGCACCTCGTCGAACGAATGATCGCCCACCAGGCGGTGCATGACCGTTTGGGCGACCATCCGGAGAACGTCCTGGGGGTAGTCGGCATTGTCGGCCTTGTAGAACCGGGTGACGAACTCCAGCGGGTCGTTCACTTTCCACTGAATGGTCCACTCGACCGATGCCGCGTTGAGATCGCCGGTGAGCACAAGGGTCTGCCCCTCGGCCACGTCGTTGGTTCGCTCGGAGCTGCCGTCCATGGGAAGCCGAAGGCTGCGATCTTCGACGCTTACCTTGACCACCCGATCGACGATCGGAATACATGTATGCAACCCCGGCCCGGATGTATTGTGGTACTCGCCCAGACGGAAAACGACCGCCTTTTCATGGGCTTCGACCCGGTACACCGCACTGAACACCACGTAAACCACGGTCATCACCACCAGCGCGATGGTGCTGATGAGCAAGATGCGGTCCCAGGGAATATCTTCCGGACGTAGCGGACGGTCGCGAGAGCCACGATACTGAGCAGCCATGGGGGGATCTCCTGGGGAGAACGATTGAGACGCCCGCGCAGGAACGCCTGCGCGGTTATCCATTGCATCGGCAACCCGTGAAGACCACGTCGAGCGTGGTTTTGCTTTTTCAGGTTGCAACGGGGGGGCGCGCGCTGAGCCGCTGGCGCAATCCTTCCCCGCGTCGGGACACGGCCGGAACAATCAGCACGCGCCGAATAATCGCCAGAAAACACAGGTGCTCGTCCTACCCCAACACCGAGAGCGTCGGCATCGGCGGTTTGGCCCGGCGTTTGGCAATCAGATTGCGAACCAGATTGGCGCTGAGGTTGGTCAGCGACGGGGCCAGGGCCGGATCGTCCAGCGCCGAGGCGAGCGTTCCCTCGTCGCCGCGCGTGCGAATCTGGATATTCAGCGGCACGTCGCCGAGGAAGGGTACACCCGATTCCTCGGCCTTACGCCGCGCGCCGCCGGAACTGAAGATATCGTGGCGGCTGCCGCAATCGGGACAAACAAACGTGCTCATGTTCTCGACCATGCCCAGCACCTCGATCTTGAGCGTGCGAAACATGGTAATCGCCTTGGCCGCGTCCAACAGGGCCACGTCTTGTGGCGTGCAAACCACGACCGCGCCGGCCAGCGGCAAGAGCTGGGAAAGGGTCAGCGCGACGTCGCCCGTGCCGGGGGGCATGTCGATGATCAGGTAGTCCAGTTCACCCCAGGCCGTGTCGCGGAGGAATTGGGTGATCGCCCCGTGCAGCATCGGGCCGCGCCACATCACGGCTTCGTCGGGCGAGAGCATGAACCCCATCGACATGACGGCGATCCCGTCGACCCGCACCGGCTGAATCTGCTCGTCGACCATCTTGGGGCGGTCCTTGGTGCCCAGCAGATGGGGAATGCTGGGGCCGTAGACGTCGGCGTCGAGTAGCCCAACGCGCGAACCGGCGCGCGACAGCCCGAAGGCCAGGGTGGCGGCCACCGTGCTCTTGCCCACGCCCCCTTTTCCCGAACCGACGGCCACCACGCACTTGGCCGCCAGACCCACTTCGCCCTGTTTCTCGGCCGGGCGATGGTGTTCGGCCACGTTGATCGTCGCTTCGGCAAGTTGCGGCAGTCGGGCGCTGAGATGATCGGCCAACTCGGCGCGGATGTCCTCCCAGAGCCCGGCGCAGAAGGATGTGAGCCCCAAGGTCAACGAGAGGCGGTCGCCGTCGATTTGGATGTCGTGGACTTGTTCCTGCCGGACGATGCTTCGCCCCGTTTCGGGATCCTGGAAATCGCGCAACGCTTCTTCGACGGCCGCGGTGGTCAACTGGGCCTCGGACATGGATGGTTCTCCGGTAGGATGTTGTTGGTCGATCTTCTGTGGACACGCCGCCGGGTGCCATGGGCGGCTTGCCCGCCCTTGCCGACCCTCCGGGGAAAACAAGGGCGGACAAGCCGCCCATGGCACTCTCGTCAGCCCGCGGGCGACCACGGCAGCCCGTCCCAGAGACGCTCGGTCAACGAGCGCCACCGGCGCGGAGCCCGAGCCAAATGGTTGATCGCCGCCTCCGCCAACGGTGCCAAACACCGCGACGAGGAGACGAAGTGGATCGCCCCGGCCTCGCGAAACAGCCACTGCCAGCGGTGAAGCCGACGATCGGCGACCACGGCAATCCGCGCCAGTGGAAATTGCCCTGGCAGACGGGCCATCCGCTCGAGCAACGCCCGAACGCTCCCCCGTGTCACCTCGACCACCAAAAAACTGGCCGGACATGCTCGGAGCACGTCCCACGCATCGGTCAGGCTACGAGTCTGGTGGACGCCAACCGACGCGTCGGTCAAGTGCCGCCGCAGCGCGACTGCCCAGCGTCCCGTCGGTTCGGAAACGATCAGCCGGGCCTCCCCGGCCCCCTCGGGCAGGGCAAATTGTTGTCCGGGCGAATCGGTCGCCCAATGTATCGTAGGGTCGGTCATGGCGGATGGCAAGCGGGAATCGAAAAACGACGGATCGGTTGAATAGGGGGACTCTGCCGGAACGTGTGCCACTGCTTGCTTGCAAGCAGTGCCTTTTGCCGGGTTTTGT
>JABMRP010001336.1 GCA_013202535.1 Planctomycetota bacterium | reverse complement strand
TCCCCGGCACTGCGGGCGTCGAGATCGCGGACCAATTCGTCGGTCTGCGCCAGCAGTTGCACGCCGCCCAGTGGATCGGCCTGCCCGCGCTGGACGATGGCCTCCGTGTTGCGGCGCCGCTGGGCGATGCGTTGCATCTGCGCCAGTCCGCCAGGCGGGAAGGGGAGCAACTCGCGACGGGCCTCTCCCCCGGGATGCAATGAGATACCGCTGAAGAAATCGTGCGCCTCGTCGGCGCCCGTGCGGTCGACCGCCACGCGAAAGCCGAGACTGGCCACCGGCGGCGCGAATCGATCGCCGACCAGTCCTCTCCCTCGCGAGACGACCTCCCCCAGCGAGCGTCCCAGCCGGGTGGCCAATTGCGCGGTGGTCAGGGTCAAGTCGCCCTTGATACCCGGCGGCAACACGGCAACGACTCGCTTCACCTTCCACGGCGCCAGACCGGCCCGCGAGATCTGCTCGGTGAATCGCGTCGGATCGGCCGCCTCTTCCACGGCTCGCAGGACCATGTCGTACACGAGTCGCCGGCGCGACCCGTCGGCGTCGCCGGTGATGAGGATTTCCGGTCGCCAGAGCCGGATCTGGCGCACCAGATGGGCCTGGAGTTGCTCGATCCCACGACCATCGGTCGCATGGTTCAGGCCCTCAACGATCTGCTCGATGCCCAGCCCGAGGTTCGGCTGCCGCAGAGGAAACTGCCACGCGGCGGTCGCCCCACAAGCCCCGGCAGCGACCACCGCCTCGTGTAGCCGGTCGGTCGGATGGACGGAACCGCGGGCGGGTGTTTCCACGTCGCGGCGATTCACGATCTCGACCACGCTCAGGTAGCCCTCGTTTCCGGCAAGTTGGGCGAGCAATTCCAGGGGGACATCCTCGGGGCGGCCAAACAGACCGAGCATGGCCGAACGCGTGCCGCCGCACCGCTGACGTTGCCAGGTCAGCCCGCCGTCGACGGTCGTCAGGATCGTACCCAAATCGCCGACCGCCCAACCGTGCGTGGGATCGACGAAACTCAGCCCCCGAATCGGAACCGACTGACCCGTCGAGAACGAGGCCCAAGTGCGGCCCGCGTCGGTGCTACGGAAGACGCGTGTGCCGGGTGTTCCGGCGATCCAGGCATTCGGCCCGACCACCGACAGGGCGGCGAAATCGAAATGCCGGGCGACCTCCAGGGGCAGCTCGCCCGGCGGCGTCTGCCAGGTGGTTCCCAGGTCTTCGGTCATCATCACCAATCCGCCATCGCCGATCAGCCAGCCGAAACGCGGGGCGACAAGCTGGATGCGACGCAGGTTGCGCAGGCCCAGAGGAGCTGTCCGCCCGGGGGTGATGCTTCGCTGGCGCACCATCGCGGTGGTGCCGTTGCGGCCGGCCAATGCCCCGTCGTGCAAATCGAGCATGTCGGCGGCGAGCCATGTTTGGTCGGTCGTGGCGGAGAGAGCCTGCCAGTTCTGGCCGCCGTCTTGAGTGACGAGCACGCCGGAGGGATGGTGCCCCGACCGGCAGCCGACCGCCCAACCCGCTTTGTGGTCGAAGAACCGGACACGACGCAGGGCCGGCAGGGTCGCCTCACCGATCGGTTGCCAGATCTTGCCACCGTCGTGGGTGACCAGCAGCACGCCGCTGCTGGTATGGGTGTAGGGATGGGTCACTCCGCCGACCGCCCAACCCGTGTAACGGTCGAGAAACCAGACCGACCGCAAGGGGCACGACACGCCCGACCGCTGCAATTGCCACTGCTGGCCGCCGTCGTCGGTATGCCAAATCGTGCCCCGATCGCCGACCGCCCATCCGGTGAGCCGATCGACGAAGCAAACGTCGGCCAGCCGCGCGTCGCCGCGCATCACCTCGTGGCACATCGGGTCCGAGCGAGAGTCGACTTCCGCCGCAACTCGGGTCGGAGCATCGGGCGGAAGCGAGGCGACGCTATTCGGGTCGTCGGCAAACCCCGCCACGCGAAATTGGCGCTGCCGAGGTTGGGTCGACGGCTGCTGAGTCCACCCGATCGACACCAGGCCGATCCCCAGCGAAAACACGGCCAAAGACCGCACGACGCGGCACGACAGAAGAGCACCCATTGATACCCCCTCCATGGGGTAAAGGTTGGCTGGCATTCAGACGCCGGATTGTAGCGGAAAGGGGCGGATCGACCTAGGTGGATTGTGTTCTGCACCCCCCGATGGTGTTATTTTGAGTGTTCTCCTCTTGCTCCGGCAGAGGCCCGATTTCTTTGAACCGACGTAGAACCCGGACACTCCGGAGGCAATTTGAGAGCGTTTTGGGAGAAATTTCGTGTGTGTCGCGCTGAGTCTGGGAGATGTTGGGAGTTGACGGCGTTAGTTGCTCGTTACGAGGCTGAAAGGATGGGTCAGAATGATGCCTAGTATCTTACCTAGACGGCGATCAAGCAGTGGTTCAGAATCACTGCGGTAAACGAATGTCCGCTGCCAGATGCATCTGACAGCGGACGGCGGCTTGCAGATCGATCATGCCTTGGTACAGCAAGACCGTAGGACAGCAGGATCGCAAGTCGCTCATTTTATGAACCCGAACCGTCGCTTGAGCCACTTTGACGTGAGCTCGTATTTACTAGGATGGGACACAAATGATGAAAAAAGAATTTCCGTTTACGCAGGTCGTCGGGGTCGATGTCTCCAAAGCCAAACTGGACTTTGTATTGGCCGACGGCGATCAACCTCTGTCGATCAATAATACGCCAAAGGAGATCGTCGGTAAACTCATCGGGCGGATCAAGGATCCGGAGTCCACAATCGTCGTGATGGAGGCCACCGGTGGCTATGAGGGCCTGTTGGTCACCCTGCTGCACCGGCACAAGATCGCCCTGGCGGTCGTCAATCCACGTCGCGTCCGCGACTTCGCCAACGGCATCGGCCGGGACGCTAAAACCGACCCGATCGATGCCCAAGTGATCGCTTTCTACGGACGAGTTGCCCAACCGGAAGCACAGATGGCCAAATCGGACGAAGAGAAGAAGCTCAAGAGCCTGGTCGAACGTCGTCGGCAATTGCTGGACTTGATCAATCAGGAAGGTAACCGCCTACAGCAAACGGCCGACGAGGAAATCCGAGGGTACATCCGAGAATCGCTGGAAACCCTGAAAAAACAGGTTAAAACGATCGATCAGCGCTTGGCCAAATGCGTCAACACCAACACCAAGGACTCGCGAAAAATCGAAATCCTTCGGTCCACCCAAGGGATCGGGCCGGTTTTCGTCAGCACGGCGGTGGCGGAGTTGCCGGAACTTGGGCGGCTCAACCGCGGACAGATCGCCAAGCTGGTGGGCGTGGCTCCGATGAATCGCGATTCCGGTCAATTCTCCGGGAAACGCCGGACGTTCGGCGGCCGATCGTACGTCCGACGCGTTCTTTACATGGCAACACTGGTTGCCACCCGGCACAATCCCAAGATCAAAGCCTTTTACCGGCGTCTCGTGGCCCAAGGAAAACCGAAGAAAGTCGCGCTGACCGCGGCGATGAGAAAGCTGCTCACGATCCTCAACACCCTAATCAAAAACGACGTGCTTTGGAGCGAGGAACCAAATAAAGCGGGCGTCTGAGCCGAAATCCCAGACGCCCGATGAGCGTCATTGACGCACCGTCGGCCTGGATATCCCTTGAGAAGTTGTGTCCCCACAGAGCTTCTCTCCGTTTCACCAGGTGAATATAGATTAAACCACACAGCCGCATGTTGCAACTCCCATTGAACACCGGAGTTATGCCTAAACAAATCCCGGGGGTTTGGGGGCTGGCCCCCAAGAAACCTGCGATCCATCCGATCGCAAGAAAGGAATTCAAAAATGTTTTTTGAATCAGCTATTGACACAAATTAAGACCGTCGCTGTCCTTATTCTTTCAGCTCTGCCCAGATTGGGTCGAGGGCTGCTG
>JABMRP010001335.1 GCA_013202535.1 Planctomycetota bacterium | reverse complement strand
GGGGGGGAGTTCTTCTTTGTTGATGCACTGAAAAGGAGCACGTGATGAACCGAGTTCGAATTTGGCTGGTGATGGGAGTGGCGGTGGCGTTGGGGGTCTCGCTGGTCAGCGACGCCCAGGCGCAGCGGCGCGGCATGCGCGGCAGTTTCTTGGGGCTGCTCAGTGTCGACGCCGTGCAGAAGGAGTTGAAGCTGAGCGATGAACACCTCGGCAAAGTGAAGGAGATGACCGAGAAGTTCCGTACCGAGGCACGCGAGAAGTTCGGCGCTCTTGGAGAAATCGAGGATCGCCAAGCACGCTACGCCAAGATGAGGGAACTGAGTGAGGGGTTCGACGAGAACGCCCGAAAGGCGCTCCACGAGATGCTCCCCCGCGAGCAGATGATGCGGCTTTACCAGATCCGGCTGCAGGTCCGCGGCAACTTGTTCGCGGTGAACAACGGCTGGATGGCCAACCGCATGAAACTGACCGACGAGCAGAAGAAGAAGGCGGCCGATCTGGAGACGGCCACGCGCGAGAAGACTTCCGCGGTTTTCTCCGGCATACGCGAACTGCCGGAACAAGAGCGCCGCCAGAAATTCACCGAAGCGAGGGAAAAGATCGCCAAGGTCCGCGCCGCCGCCGACGAGCAAGCCGTGGGCATCCTCAACGCCGAGCAAAAGGAAATGCTCGAGAAAGCCAAGGGCGAGAAGTTCGAGATGCCGTAAGGCATCCACAACGAACCGTTTAGCCCGGGCACTTGTGGTGCGGAGTTGCCGTGAAACGCGTTTGATTCACCACTCCGGTTGCAGGTGACCGGAACGGCGAAGGCGGGCTACGGCACACGGAGTGTGCCTGCTACGACCGTGCGATCCCGACCTTGCTGCTTGGCCTGGCGCAATGCCTTGTCGGCTTCGATCAGCGGGTCGGTCTCGCACGGCGCAATGCAGTAGCCGGCGCTGGCGGTGACCGGAGGAAGATCCAACCGCGACAGACGCTCGGGCAGGCCGCTGCGCACCCGATCGATGACCGCCCGGGCGGTGTCCGTGTCGGCGACCCAGAGCAACAGGCCGAACTCGTCGCCGCCGAGTCGGGCGACGAAGTCACCCTCGCGCAGTCCCTCGGCCAGCACCTTGCCCGCGGTCCGCAACACGGCGTCGCCGACCGGATGGCCGTGGGTGTCGTTGACCCGTTTGAAGTGATCGAGATCGACCACCGCCAGGCAGAGCCGGCGCTGGGGGGAAGCGGCGGCCAGCCGGGCTTCCAGCTCGGTGTCCCAACTCCGGCGATTGGGCAATTCGGTCAGCGGATCGCTCCGGGCTTGACGGGAAAGGTGCCGCTTCAGTTCGGTTTCCCGGTGGACTCGCCGCCGCAGAGCGACGATCCGGGCCAACAGGCGACACGCCAGGCGGAGTTCGCCCTGGGGCGCATCGGCGGTGAGATGCACGTCGGCTTGGCTATGGGTGCCAACGGCCACGACCCCCGGGTCATGCCGGCGGAGTGTCTCTTTCCCCCATTCTTGAAGGTCGCCATCGGTGACGATCACGTCAAGCCGCACGGTCTCGGGGACATCTTTCGGGTCGAGCCACGTCCGCACGCCGGGCTGGGCAAGCGTCCTGGCCCAGTGTTCTGTCGCGTGGGGGGCGGTGGCCAGGAGCAGGATATTGATGATCGGCGAGTCGCTCATACCGGAGATTATAGCAGAAAGTGCTTTTCTGGCGCCGTTTGCCGGGCCGGGGCGCTTGCAGCATTTCGTCTTGCTGATAGAATCATCCAGACGGCGTCCAACGGTCCGGGGCGCCGCGGAGGATCGGGGTGCGCCACCGCGTGGGGCCCCCGCTAGGGTCCTTTTCTCACAGCAAGGTCAGAAGACGCATGGTATCCGATTTGGAAGAAGTCGCAGAGATCGGTCCGATTCCCGAGGCTTGGACACGGCGGGATCTGTTGGGGCTCGAAGAACTCTCGGCCGAGGAAATCACGCTGGTTTTGGACTCGGCCGAGCGATTCAAGGCCACCGCCGGCCGGGGACGGAAGGTGCCCGTGCTGGCCGACAAGACCTGCGTGAACCTGTTCTTCGAGAATTCCACCCGCACGAAAACCAGCTTCTCGCTGGCCGCCCGGCGGCTGGGCGCCGCCACGGTCGACTTCACGGCCAGCACCAGCAGTCTTTCCAAGGGCGAGTCGTTTATCGACACGGCGAAGAACATCGAGGCGATGGGGATCGACGCGGTGATCGTTCGTCACCGCACCCCGGGCGCGCCCCGATTACTCGCCCAGCAGTTGGATTGCCCGGTGATCAACGCCGGCGACGGGCCGCACGAACATCCGACCCAAGGGCTCTTGGATATCCTCACGATCCGCCAGCGCCGCGGGCGCATCAAGGGGCTGACCGTTGCCCTGGTCGGCGACATCGCGCACAGCCGTACCGCCCGATCGAATATCTGGGGATTGCAGAAACTCGGCGCGCACGTGATCGTCTGCGGTCCGTCGACGTTGGTTTCTCGTCGCTGGGAGGAGCTGGGCGTGGAGGTCTCGTATAGCCTCGACGATATCGTTCCGCGTTGCGACGTGCTCAATCTGCTCCGCATCCAGTTCGAGCGCCAGTTCACGCGCCCCTTCCCCTCGGTGCGGGAATACGCCCATCTGTACGCGATGAACCAGCGGCGTCTGGCCAAGGCGAAGGACGACATCCTGATCATGGCGCCGGGGCCGATCAATCGGGGCGTCGAGGTCACGCCCGACGTGGCCGACGGTCCCCACTCGGCCATTCTCGAGCAAGTCGCCAACGGGCTGGCCGTGCGGATGGCCGTGTTGTGGTTGACGATTGGAAGTGGGAAGTAGGAAGTAGGAAGTAGGGACTAGGGACTAGCGATTAGCGATTAGCGATTAGGAAAGT
>JABMRP010001334.1 GCA_013202535.1 Planctomycetota bacterium | reverse complement strand
CCGTATGACGTGATCCATTTCAACATCGGCCTGCACGGCTGGCCGCCCGGACGTATCCCCGACGGGCAGTACGAACCGTTGCTGCGTCGGTACGTCGAGATCCTGCGCCATCACTGGCCAAAGACGCGATTGGTCTGGGCCAGCACCACGCAGATAACCGTCCAGGGCAAGCCCAGCGAACTGGACCCGGTACACAACGCCACCATCGTCCAGCGTAACACGATCGCCGCTCGCGTGATGGGCGAATACAAGATTCCGATCAGTGATCTGCACGGCCTGATGGCGGATCAGCTCAAGCTGGCCGCGGGTGATCGGTTTCATTGGACGGCCCCGGGCAGGAGCATCCAAGCCAAAGCCGTGATCGACGCGGTCAAGCAAGCGCTGGCCCGAGCGGCGCCACCCGCGTCTTCTCGTCCTTGATCTGTTCTTCAACGTGTTGAAAAGGGAATCAAGCAATGCCGTCGAGATGATGGATCTTGTAGGTTTCGCTCTCCTTCCGGACGGCATATTTGAAGTGGGCGGGCGAATACTTCTTGGCCCGCTTTCCGGTCCGTTCGTAATACGAGTAAGCCGCCTGCGAGGTGTAGATCTTTCCGTGCCGGCCGCCGTCCGACGGAGCATCGGCGATGTACTCCTTCTGCCGTCCGGTGACCTCGCTCATCAGCGTCCGCAGATCTCGGTCGTCCAGGGCCAAAAGCGTGTTGCATCCCACGTCTCGGCGTTGAAACGCCTCTTCCGCTTGCTTCTTCCCGGCTCTTCAGTCCGCGCGTCTGCCGACTGTGTGTACGTGATCGTGCAGAAACTTGTATGTCATGTAGTTCAGTTCACATCCCACCGCGCTGGTCTCCTTTCACCGTCGTCTCGGTCATTTCCCTGGCCTTGATCCTCGTCATGCTCGGCTACGCATTGCGAGAGAGCCGGATCGCCAACCCGACGACTCACCGGCGTCGGATGATCACGATCGTCGCGCTGGGCGCGGTTTCGGCCTTCCTCGTGTTCGGCTGGGCGTTCTTGCCATAGCCGGCTACTCGCCAATGCCGCGGCAAGCTGGTACACTGGGTGCGACGGTCGATCAAAGATCACCCCCAGTGGGAGAGACACCATGGACTGGCGAATCACCGACCCGGCGCATCTGCTGGGCGCGTTGCGAGTGTCGTTGTGCGAGGGTGGGCGGTTTCTCGTCGGACGCATGGCGCCCAACGGGCCGATCCTCCAGCAGCGCAACGTCAGCTTCGTCCACAAGGCGTCGTGGGGAATGCATGCCGCCGGCGTGGATCACCAGACGATCGCCCGGCTGTTGGACTGGGCCCAGAACGAGGCGCTGCGGGAAAACGGCGATTTCTACTTTCCCGAGGAGGGGCCGGAGTATAAGGACCTGCAACGGGTCTACCGGCCGTTGAACTTCTGCAAGGTAGCCGCCTGGATCGATCATCCGTTGGTGCGACAATCGCAGGTCGTCGATCGCATCTTGCAGTACCAGCACGAGCCGTCCGGCGGTGTGTTTCATTACATCGGCGACGATCCGAAGCGGCCCGATTGGCCCGCCGCCATCGGCACGCTCAACACGACCTTCTTCGGCCATCTGATGATCGCTCTGCAGATGCGAGACAGGGCGATTGCCGTCGGCGATTGGGTCGTGCGTTGGGTGGAGGCAAACCGCCCGCATATAGCCCAGGGGCGAATGGTCACGCAGATGACCCCCGGCGGCGAGTTGGTCACCGACGTGGCACCGGGCGAGAAGATCTTCAAGCTCCTCGACACGCAATCGCCCAAGCAGGAGTTTTGGAACGTGGGCACGGCGATGGCCTACCTGGCCGTGCTGTACGACGTGATGCGGAGCCGCTGGGACAAACCGGAGGAGCGCGCGCGGCCGTACCTCGACGCCGCGCGGACGCTGCTGGACTTCGAGGCCACGATGCCGCTGGATACGTATCTCTGGCCCTCGAAGTGCAAGGTCGGCTGGGGGGCCGGCGAGTTGCTGCGGGTGTTGGTGCAATACGACCCGGCCGACGAGGAGACGATGGAAAAGGCCTATCGCGTGGCCGAGCGCGTGGCCGCCTTCACCTTCCTCGACAACCAACTCCCCAGCGGCGGCTGGCCCTGGATGCACTACCCGCTGGACGAGCGGATCCCCGAGATGGCCTTCGGCTACAAGCCGCTGAAGCACACCGTCGCCGTCCCGCCATGGCCGATCGACGATTCGCGGACGATCTTTCTGTCGTCCGAGGAAATCACCGGCGAATTCCTCGGCGAGATGAAGAGCATCGAGCAGGGCGTCGCGGCGTGGCTTGCGAAAACATGAGTTGAGCCCCGGCACTTGTGCCCGGCGTTTCCAAGCCAACTCAGAGCGTCGCCCGTTTGCGGACATACTCGGCGACAACGTCCCGGGCGTATTCGAGCACCTGTTCGGGCGAGTCGTCCGGCTCGCACATCTCGGGAGTTTCGACGACGTCCTCGACCATCTCGTCCCACCAGTCGGCGGCGAGGATTTGCAGGCAGCCCTCGGCATCGAGCCCGGCGGAGGTCATTTCCTCAACCGTCGGCGCATCGAAACCGACGGCCACCTCGCCTTCGGCCGGCGGGTCCGTCAGGTGAACCTTCCCTTGAAGGAACTCCATGATCGCACGCAGTTGGTCACGGTTCACGGCGGGCCTCCTTAGAGTAGCCATCTCGCTGGAGCGAGATG
>JABMRP010001333.1 GCA_013202535.1 Planctomycetota bacterium | reverse complement strand
ATTGCAGCCGGCGGTGCCGAACGACAGGATCGGCTCACCGGGATGGAAATGGTTGAGCGGCTTCTTCTCGATCGGGTCGATGCAGAACCCCGTGCTGCGGCCGTAGGTGGTCAGCACAATCTGGCCGTCGCGATGCTGCCGGACGAAACAAAACCCGCGCTGGCCTTCGCCCAGCGTACACCCGCGCGGGCAGAGGTCGCAGACGAGCCGCCGGCCGTCGGGCGCCGTATGCCACCACCCCCCCGGTTTGACGCCCTGCGGATCGGCTGGCCCGGCGGGCGGTCGGACAACGGTTTGCGACATGGCCGAAAATCTCCGTCGATGGGCGAGATCGCCGTGGGTTTGTTGCATTGTCCACGGGCGTCTGAAGCATACCAATTTCCCCGCCCGATGGAAATCATGCCGAAGAGCGGGTCGGGAGAAAATCGTTCCACCCGTGTCGTTTAACGCCCAGCCGCGGGCGCCGGCCCGTGCGGCGCTAGCTCCGCTGGGTTTCCGCAAGCTCCAGGTACCCCCGCCGTGTCAGGATCTCACCGGTTGCCTGCATGTGCTGGAGTACAAGTCGCGGCTCGTTCCATCGCGGGAAGCGTTTGGCAAGTGACCGCAAGCGGCGGACATTTCCGGACGATCGGGCCTTCTGACACTGCACGACCAGCAGATGGATCCTTTTCGTGGGGTAATTCGACAGATCCCTCTCCCTCAATTTAGGAGGTCCCATCTCGTCATCGGCATCGTACACACCGAGGTTATGCACACGATCGATCATGTCGATCAGCGTCTCCCAGAATTCGGGCAGATCCCAGAGCATATCGGGAAGAAAGAACCAATCTTCCGATAGCTCAATGCGACCGGTGGTTTGGGCAATGCCTTGCCACTGGAGCAGTGCGTTGGGAGCATCTTCGAGAACACCGTATGCCATGGCCCTGGCCCGTTTAGCTCCGATGGTCCGTCTTCTTCGCAGGACGGACAATGCCGCGCGCGGCTGCGCACGACACAAGTGTTCGTGTGCCTGCCACACCGGATCCCCCTCGACGTATAAGCCTATCCTCCAGCGGATCTCGCTGAGAGACTCCAGCCCGCCAAGACAGTATTCCTCGGTGGGGTCAATTCGCAGCCCCCGTCGATAGTATTTTGCGGCTTCGTCGAATCTTCCCATCATGGTGAGATTCTCTCCGATATCGCCGAGCGGGCTAGCGCAATTGGGGTCCAAGCGGTACGAACGTTTGTACGCTCGGATGGCGGCACGCGGTGCCTCGCAGCAGAAATAGACGTCGCCAAGAAGATAATAACAATCGCTGGCCAGGGTTTCGTCGGCTCGAGTGGTCTGCTCCGCGTCGAGCGTTTTCAGCGCGGGCAGGAAACTCCCGACAAGCCACCGGTAACCCTGCAACATCGCCCAAGGCAAGCCGCGGCGGCGACAGACTCGCATCAGCGACCGAGCACGGGTCAACGAAATGTGGCTGGACATGACGGGTCCTCCCCTTGCCCCTTTCAGCGGTCAGCGGCGGGTGGTCCTGCTCGGCTCAGATTGTCCATTATGATGTGCCACTGCTTGCTTGCAAGCAGTGCCGCTCGAAAGAACCGTCCGTAGCGAGCACATCGCGATCAACGAAATACGCTGGGCGTGCCACCCGGCCACACGACGCCTCCGAACATCCTTCTGCCTTGCCCGGAGCGGGTTGCGTATGCGGTCCGAAATGCACAATACAAGGCGGCAGGGGTTGACAGTCAGACCGTGAAAATGGATGACAGTAAGGCTATGAGCATCGATCTTGCCCTGACGCCGACAAACCGCATCACCGTCCTTCAAAGGCCCGGCGCGGAAGATGATCCGGCCGACGGTTCGTTGGGCACGTCGCCCGACGGCCAGTTCAAGGGGATGATCAAGGCATTTGCATCCACACAGGCGGAAGGGCTTTTTGCGCTGGCGACCGAGAAACTGGAACCCCCGTTTCCGGCTTCCTTCGGCTACTGGCGAGGGTTCGCCAGACGCTACTTGACCGAGCTTTGCCATACTCCAGAAGGGGCCGGCGATCAGTTCGACCCGATCCGGCCGCCGGAATCGGCGGAACTCGATGCGATGGTCTTGAGTGCGCCGCCGATGCCGGGTGCCGAGTATCTCACCGGCGACGTTCTCCAGGAAGCTTGGACCGACCTCGATACGTGGGTGCGCCACAAGGTCGCATCCGGCAAGCAGGGGCTATCCGGCTTCTTGAAGCAGCGGGCGCCGCTTTGGCATCAAGTGGGACGGGTCTGCTTTCATTTGGCCGAGAACCGCCGCGATCCGGAGTATCCCTTCGCGTTTCTGGCGACGTACGCGTCGAGCATCACGGACGGCGCTCGCATCCAGTATCAACCGCTCAGCAAGGCACTCCAGGAATACGCCGGGACGAAGAACAGGAACGCCCTGATCAAACTCCTCTCGCCGATCCATCTGGCGTCTCAGAGCAGTCCGCTGGTCGATGCACTGGTCGATTCCGGCGACATCTACCAGCCGCTTGCATGGTCCCCTCGCCAAGCTTACCGCTTCTTGAAAGAGGTGCCCGTCTTTGAGGAGAGCGGAGTTCTCGTGCGTCTGCCCGACTGGTGGAAGAAGCGTCCTCGTCCTCGCGCGGGCATCACGATTGGCGAGAAGAGGCGGAAGAAGTTCGACGCCGCCGGGATGCTCGACTTCCAGGTCCGGTTGGCCCTGGGCGATCAAGAACTCACGGAAGCCGAATGGAACGAACTGATCGCCGCCGAGGAAGGACTCGTGCTGCTGCGAGGCCAGTGGGTCGAGGTCGACCGCGAGAAGTTGGCCGAGGCACTCGACCACTGGAAGAAAGTCGAAAAGCAGGCGGCGGATGGACTCTCGTTCGTCGAGGGGATGCGTCTATTGGCCGGGGCTCCCATGGACCTGGCGGCAAACGACACTCAGGACGATCCGCGGCAAGAGTGGTCTTTCGTCCAGGCAGGCAAATGGCTCGAGCAGGTGCTTGCCGAGTTGCGCAGCCCCCAGAGCCTGAAACAGGCCAGGCCCGACCGCGATCTGAATGCGACGCTGCGCAAATATCAAGAGACGGGCGTCAACTGGCTCTGGTTCTTGTCGCGTTTGGGACTCGGTGCCTGTCTGGCCGACGACATGGGACTGGGCAAGACGATCCAAGTCTTGGCGCTGCTGTTGGTGCTGAAGAAAAAACGATCCGGCCGGCCGTCACTTTTGGTCCTGCCGGCCTCGCTGTTGGCCAACTGGAAATCGGAAATGTCCCGATTCACTCCGACGCTGCGCGCCAAGTTCGTTCATCCGTCGGAGACCCCCAAGAATGAACTGGCTCGCATGGCCCGCGATCCGGGCAGAACATTGAAGGGCGCCGACGTCGTTCTGACGAGCTATGGCATGCTCCTGCGTCAACCGTGGTTGCAAGACGTCGCCTGGCAGCTTGTCGTGCTCGACGAGGCACAGGCCGTGAAGAATCCGGCGGCCCGGCAGACCAAGGCCGTCAAGCGACTCGAGGCCGACGCCCGGATCGCGCTGACCGGCACGCCGATCGAGAACCGATTGTCCGATCTCTGGTCGCTGTTCGATTTCCTCTGTCCGGGCTTGCTCGGCTCGCAGAAGAAGTTCAAGGACTTCGTCAAACAACTCGACGGGCGCGAGCACAACCGCTATGCGCCTCTGCGGGGTTTGGTGCAGCCGTACATCCTTCGGCGGATGAAGACCGACAAACGCATCATCGCCGATCTGCCGGACAAGACCGAGTTGAAGGCCTTCTGCGGATTGAGCAAGCGGCAAGCCGCCCTGTACGCCAAGCTGGTTGAAGAATTGGCCGATTCGCTCGAAGATCTCGACGGCATGAAGCGGCGCGGCCTGGTGCTGGCCTACCTGATGCGATTCAAGCAATTGTGCAACCATCCGAGCCAGCTTCTCGGCGACGGGCAATTCGATCCCGCCGAGAGCGGGAAATTCTCGCGGTTGACGGAAATCTGCGAGGAGATCGCGTCGCGGCAAGAGAAAGCGATTGTCTTTACGCAGTTTCGTGAAATGACCGAACCGCTGGCGAGTTTCCTGGCGGGCATTTTTGGCCGCGGCGGTCTGGTGCTGCACGGAAGTACTCCGGTCAAGAGACGGAAGCGGCTGATCGACCAGTTCCAACAAGACGACGGGCCGCCGTTCTTCGTCCTGTCGCTCAAGGCCGGCGGCACGGGGCTGAACCTGACGGCCGCCTCGCACGTGATCCATTTCGACCGCTGGTGGAACCCGGCCGTTGAGAAT
>JABMRP010001332.1 GCA_013202535.1 Planctomycetota bacterium | reverse complement strand
TGGCGGGGGGGGTAGCCTAAGGACAAGGAGAAGGGGATGCCAGGACCGTTGCCAAAGAGCAGATCGGCGAATGAGGCGGCCGGGAATCCGGGCCGGCGGCCAGGAAGCGTGGGGCCGGCGGGTCTGCCCGGGCAGCCCGCGTGTCCGTCGATCGTGGAAGCGGATCCGTTGGCGGCCGCGGCGTGGGGGCAGGTGTGCTCGGACCTGGAGTCGCTCGGGCTGCTGTCCCGTACGGACGGGCCTGTGATCGCGCGGTACTGCTTGACGTGGTCGCGGTATCAAGGGGTCGCCGAGATGCTGGCGAAGCTGGGTGGCCAGGCAGTCAGCGTGTCAAAGAAGACGGGCCAACCGTACATCACGGCATTCGCAACCGCCGAGCAGATGTTGTCGAGCCGGATGGACAAGCTGGAATCGGAACTCGGGTTGACGCCCCTGGCCCGTGCCCGGCTGGGGCTGGTGGTGCCGGCGGAGGATAGCAAGCAGGACAAATTCAACATCGTGGGGTGAGCTGGACAAGGGGTCGATAGTGGGTGCGAGACAAACATACCGAGAATATCTTGCGGAACACGGCGGCATGGCGACGATGGGCGAGGGCTTGGGTGTGCGCGTTGGGGCCGACCCAAGTGGCACACCAGCCGGCTGGATGTTCATTCCATTGGGAACCAGCACCGAGGTGTTTGCCGACGCCTGGGAGCAGGCAAAGGCAGACCGGAAGGCGTGGCCGCCGACGGATCAGTAACCGCAGGAATGGGGTGAGCGATGATAACGATGTGCTGGGAGGGGAAGCCGCGTAACGCGAGAGACACGGAGGGCGTCAAGGCGGTGCTGGTAACGCCAATTCAGGACGTGATTGATCGCCTGGACAGGATCGGTGCCAAGACGATAGGGGATGCGATAGCTGCCATCTTTGAGGATGACGATTCCGAAGAGAAAACAGCGGGCTAGGTTTAGCGACTGAAAAGCCGGCACCCAGCGGCCGGCCTGCCCGCTAGAATGTAACGCTGGAACCGCCCGGCTGGAGGGCGTGCGGAATGACGTGGCAACGGCTACGCTTGACTACGAACTGCAACGGCTGGTGCGAACGGGTATACCCGGCTACGATCCGTTTGCGCAGGCCGGGGATTGCGTGTTCGACGAGGAGAAGGCGGCTTCGGCCGTGGCATTCATCGAGCGGTACTGCTCCCACGTCACAGACTGGCATAGGGGCCACGGCGGACAACCCATGCTGCTTGAGCCCTGGCAGAGGGCAATCGTAGCCAACCTATGGGGATGGCTCCGGCCGGATGGTATGCGGCGGTATCGCGAGTGTCTGATCTTCATCCCCCGTAAGAATGGGAAGACGCTGCTGGCCGCCGCTCTGGTTGTGCTGGTGATGTACATGGATGGGGAGCGTGGTGCGCAATGTTACTCATCGGCAAGTGAGCGGGATCAGGCGAGGCTGTGCTTCCATGTCGTGTCCGGGATGATAGGACACAACGCCGACCTGGCTGCCCATGCGACCGTGCAGAGAAGCGATATCAACGTGGGGCATCCGATACGGGGCGCCCATTATCGTGCGCTGAGTGCCGAGGCAGGGAGTAAGCACGGGTACAACGCACACCTGGTCGTCAACGATGAACTGCACACGCAGCGGACCCGGGCACTGACCGATGCCCTGGCGACATCGCAGCTATCCAAGCCGCAGCCGCTATTGATTCACCTCACAACGAGCGACTACGAGCGCGAGGGTTCGATATGCAACACGAAGCACGACTACGCCAGCTCGGTCCGGGACAACGGCGGCGACCCCAATAAGCCGGGCCACGACCCCGCGTTCCTTCCCGTGATCTACGAGGCCGACCGAGCGGATGATTGGACCGATCCCGAGGTGTGGCGAAAGGCGAATCCGAACCTGGGTGTCAGTATCTCGGAGGAAGCTCTGGCCCGCGAGTGCCAGCGGGCGCAGGAGGAGCCGGAGTTCGAGAACGAGTTCAAGCGGCTGCACCTGAACCTCCGCACGGAGCAGGCGTTCCGCTGGATGCCCATGGCGGCGTGGGATGCGTGCGACACGCCGGTGGATGCCAAGGCGTTGCTGGGTCAGCCGTGCTGGGGCGGACTCGACCTGGCAACGGTGAGCGACATGGCGGCGTTTGTGCTGTGCTTCAAGGTGGGCGAGCAGTTTCACCTACTGCCCTGGTTCTGGTGTCCGGAAGAAACGGCTGGGGTGAGGCAGCGGAAGGAACGGCAGCCGTACCTGACGTGGGCCAAGGCGGGGCTGCTGGAACTGACGCCGGGCAACCGGATTGTCTATTCGCATATTCGCCACCGGATTAACGAGCTGGGGAAGCAGTACAAGATTCAGGCGATCGCCTATGACTCGTGGAACGCCTCGACGATCAGCCAGCAGTTGCACGACGAGGACGGCTTCGAGTGCGTCGAGTTCCGGCAGGGGTTCAACTCGATGAACGAGCCGATGAAGCACGTCATGCGGCTGGTGCTGGGTGGCGAGCTGTGCCACGGCGGCAACCCCGTGCTGCGGTGGAACGCCAATAACCTGGCCGCCAAGAAGGACGCCTCGGACAACATCCGCCCGGACAAGGAGCACTCCTGGGAGAAGATCGACGGCATGGTGGCGGCCATTATGTCGGTCGGTATGGCCATGCAGGCGCCGGTCAAGCGGCGGTCGGTCTACGAAACGAGGGGGCTGGTGGTGGGATGAACGAACCGATGTGGAAATCGACGGTGCTGCTGTGCAACCCGGGCGACGACGAGTGCCTGGTGTGTCGGTTCCTGGAGGGTGACTGGACGCCTGACGTGTTGCTGCATGTTATCGGCGTTTTGGATACGGCCTTGGCGGAAAAGGAGCAGTTAGCGAGAACACTGGAAAGCATACGATGCAAGAACTAACCGACAGACCGCTGGACTTGCAGACCGAGATCGACCCGGTCGTACAGCGGGCGCTGGACCGGATTGCCCAGCAGGCCGAACAGGACCGGGCGTTCGTCCAACAGCTTGCCATGGTGCTGTCGGCGCTGGAAACCGGCACCGCTGCGAAAACAGCCGGGCGCTGGCGGCGTTATGTGATGCCCTCGGCAGGACTGGCGGCGGTGGGCGTCGGCTGCTGGTGGATCAGCCCGTCACTGTGCCTGATCGTGCTGGGCGGTGTGTTCGTACTTGACCCGCTGATCGCCGGCCTCGTCCGGGCAGGCGGAAACCATACACGGAACCGGAAGCGGAAGGGGTAAGCATGTTCGCGACAATCGAGGCGATGGCATCGACACGGGCGAGTTATCCGCCGGATCACGACTACTGGTATACGCCGCGTGCCGGGCCGACCGTGGCGGGCGTGGCAGTGAACGAAGACAGCTCGCTGACGTATGCCACTGTGTTTGCCTGTGTCAACAAGCTGGCCAAGACGCTGGCCACGCTGCCGGCCCGCGTCTACGAACGCCGCGGCGACCAGCGAATCGAGCGGCCCGAGCATTGGCTGAACGAGGTCTGGACCGTGCGGTTCAACGAAGAGACGCTGGCCCTGGCTGGACGCGAGGCGATACTGGCGAACCTCATGCTATGGGGGAACGGTTACGCGGAAACCCTGACGACAAACCGTGGCCGCCCCGCCGGCCTGATCCCACTCTACAGCCGTTACATGCACCCGGTTCGGTCGCGCGAGACGCGGAAGCTGGAATACGAATACAGGCCCCAGTCAGATCCGGACAGGATGCTGACCCCGGCCCAGGTGTTGCATGTCCCCGGGCTGTCGCTGAACGGTATCGTCGGGTTCTCGGTGATCGGCTACCAGCGGACGACGGTGGCCATGGGCATGGCGGCCACGAAGCACGGGGCCAGCTTTTACGGCAACTCGGCGATCCCCGGCGTGGTGCTGAAGCGGCCAGTCGATGCGCCCGAGTTGAGCGAGGACGCTGCCCGCGAGGTGCTCGCCAAGTGGAACGAAGACTTTATGACGCCGGGCAAGAGCTACCGGACGGCGCTGCTGGAAGAGGGGACGGAGGCGACCACAATCGGGATGCCGTTGAAAGACGCGCAGTTTCTCGAAAGCCGGCAGTTCCAGCGTGTCGAGATTTGCGGGATCTTCGACGTGCCCCCGTCGAAGATACACGACGATACCCGGTCGACGTTCAGCAACGTCGAACAGAAAAACATGGATTGGAGGACGGATTCCCTGGTTCCGTGGTGCGTGCGGTTGGAACAGGCCGTCGGCGCGAAGTTCCTTGGAGGCACACCATACTACCTCAAACACAACCTCGAAGGACTCGTCCGTGGCGATCTGGCCGCACGCTCCACGTATTATCAGAAGATGCTCCGCTGCGGCCTGTCGGTCAACGATTGGCTGCGGCTGGAGGATCGGAACGGGATCGGGCCCGCGGGCGACGTGCGGTTCGTCACCAAGGACTTGATTCCGCTGGAGCAGGCCGTGAAGCCGCCGGCACCGATCCCCGTGGCCCGGCCGTTCCCGCCGCAGCGCGATGACGGCGACGATGATGATGACGAGACGGCACGGCAGCGGGCGACGTTGGTGGCGCTGGCCACCGAGGCGTCGCAGCGGATCGTGACCAAGGAATGCAAGGCCGTAGCGGCGGCGGCGAAGCGGTACGACGGCAAGGCCGCTGCGTTCGGTGTCTGGCTCGATTCGTTCTATGGCGGCCAGTGTCAATACGCCGCGGCCGCCTGGCGGCCGATCTGTGCCGCCGCAAGCACGCTGACCGGGCGACATGCTGGGGACATCACCCAGACCAGGGCCGAACAATACGCTGGAACCTCGCTGGCCAGTCTGCGGGAGCTGCTGGCCACGAACCCGGCGTATCTTTCGATTGAACTGACGCAATGGCAGGCGACCAAGGCGGCTACGTTGGCCGCCGGACTGGTGGCCGATCTTTTTGACAATGGAAAGGATTGACAATGAACCTCAACGCGATACGTACTGCGCTGGGTCCGGTGCTGGCGATCACGCCGGACTTCCTCCGCGAGATGGCCGTTCAGATGGGATGCGTTGTCGACGCCAGCGTTGTGGCGGCGGCACGCAAGCCGAGGCTGCCGAGGGTAGCGGGCAGCATCGCCGTGATCCCCGTCACCGGCGTGCTGAGCCCGCGGGGGCCGGAGGGGCTGCTGGGCCTGCTGTTCGGCGGCACGGGGATGGATGCCCTGGGGGTCGCGGTCGACGAGATGGCAGCCAACGAGGCGGTCGGCGGGATCGTCCTGGACATTGACAGCCCCGGCGGTACGGTCTCGGGCACGCCCGAGCTGGCCGAGAAGATCCGCCAAGCCAGGGCCGTCAAGCCGGTCGTTGCCGTGGCTAATCACACGGCGGCATCCGGGGCATTCTGGCTCGGTTCGCAGGCCGAGCACTTCTACGCCACGCCGTCAGCCGAGGTCGGCAGCGTCGGCGTGCTGGCAATCTTTGAGGATGACACGGAGGCCATGGCGAAGGAGGGCATCAAGCTGATTATCATATCGGCAGGAAAGTACAAGTCCGAGTTGTGGGAACAGCCGATGGGCGACGAGGCGATTGCAGCCGGGAAGAAACACGTCGACGCCTATTATGATATGTTCGTGGCCGACCTCGCCAAGGGCCGGGGGGTTACCGCCGCCAAGGTCCGGGCCGGGTTCGGCGAGGGCCGAATGGTGATGGCCGCCGACGCCGAGGCCGAGGGCATGATCGACGGGATCGCCACGCTCGACCAGGTGATTGCCGGGATGGTCAAGCCGGCGCCGGCCAAGCGGGGCGTGCCACGGGCCCAACAGCTCGGGCAACGGCTGAGGATGACATGATAACCGACCGCCAAGCCGAGATCCTCGCCTATGCCCGCGAATACTGGGAGACGCTGGGCTACAGCCCATCCGAGCATGAGATTGCCAAACACTGCGGTATCAGTCAGCCGGCCGTCTGTGGGCACCTGGTGGCCCTGGAAGCGGCTGGTGTGATCAAACGCCCGACGGCCCGACGGCCGCTTGTGCTTATAACGGAATAACCTTTTTCCCGTTCTGCCGTCGTGGTAGAATGTGGACTGACAAATCAACCGGCACGACGCCCGAGTGTGGGCAGAGTTTCCACACCAGCGGCGTGTGACGGCGACTTACGCGACTCGCAAAGCCGGGCGCGGAGCGTCATCGACAGGTTTTTCTTTCACGAAAAGAAAGCCCGTCGGGATGCCCCGCGTCCGGCTTTCTTTCTTGACGTGCTTCCCGGCGGCGGAAAGGGAGCACGATGAGCAAACTCACAACCTTGCAGGCCGAGTTCGGTCGCCTGCAGGACGAGGCCACGGCGATTCACGCCGCGGCCAAGACCGAAGACCGCCAACTGACTGAGGAGGAGTTCGCTGCGGCGACCGACCTGCTCGACAAGTCCGACGCGGTCAAGGCAGACATCGAAGCGATTCAGGCACGCGATGCCCAGGCGGCGCGGCTCTCCGCGTTGGATGCCTGGGGCGACACGGTGCAGCCGCAGGTCACGCCTCCGGCCAAGCTGACCCCGGCGGCAGGCGGAACGCCCGACGCGGCCGGCAGTCAGCAACCCCGCTTCGACGGCCCGTACGCCTTTGGCAAGTTTCTCCAGGCGGTCGCGATTTCCGACCGTCGGCGTGGTGCCCCGCTCGACGATCGCCTGAGCCCCATGGCGGCAACTGGCCTGAGCGAGGGCATCCCCAGCGAGGGCGGTTTCCTGGTGGCCACCGATTGGGCCAACGAGCTGATCGTCGAGGCGTATACCAACAGCATCGCCCTGAACGGCGGGCCCGGCTTCCCCGGGGTTCGGCGGATTCCCCTGTCGGGCAACGCCAACGGCATCAAGATCAACACGATCGACGAGACGAACCGCGCGGCCGGCTCCCGGTGGGGTGGCGTGCAAGCCTATTGGCTGGACGAGGCCGGCACCAAGACACCCACCAAGCCGACGTTCCGCCAGGTCGAGCTGAACGTCAAGAAGCTGATCGGGCTCTGTTACGCGACCGACGAGCTGTTGCAGGACGCAGCGGCCTTGGAGGCGGTGATCCGGCAGGCATTCGCCGAGGAGTTCGCCTTCCAGATCCAGGACGCCGTCATCGGCGGAACTGGTGCCGGCATGCCGTTGGGCATCAAGAACGCGAGCTGCCTGGTGAGCGTGGCCAAGGAAAACAACCAGGCCGCGGACACGATCGTCACTGAAAACATCGAGAAGATGTATTCGCGGATGAAGCCCACCAGCGTCGGCAATGCGGTGTGGCTGATTAACCAGAACTGCTATCCGGCGCTCTTCGGCATGACCCTGACCGTCGGTACCGGAGGCGTGCCAACTTGGCTCCCGCCTGGTGGGCTGAGCCAGTCGCCTTACGGCACGCTGATGGGCCGACCCGTCGTGCCTATCGAGCAGTGCGAAAGCGTGGGGACGGTCGGAGACATTCTCTTCGCCGACCTGAGCCAATACCTGTTTTGTGACAAGGGGACGCCCGAGTCGGCCAGCTCGATCCATGTTCAGTTTACGACCGACCAGACCGTTTTTCGTTTTGTGTATCGCTGTGACGGCCAGCCTGCGCAGGCGGCGGCGTTGACGCCGTTCAAGGGCACCAGCGACACGGTGTCCCCGTTTGTAGCCCTGGCAAGCCGCGATTAAGAAAGGAGTATCGATACCATGTCCTTACCTTCTGCACTGCCGGAACAATGGAAGATCGTCGACGCCACGGCTGGTTGCGTGACCAGCAATGGCGGCTTCACGAGTGATTACGTATCCCTCAAGAACGCACAGATGGCCTACATCGTGTTGCAGTTCACTCAGGCCGTCGGACACGCGACGGTGATTCAACCCCAAGTCGCTACGGCGGTCGCACCCACGGGGGCGGCGTCCATCACGTTTTCTGCCGAGTGGTGGGAAAACGAAGACACCGCGACCAGTGATACGCTTGTGGCACAGACGGCGGCCACTTCGATGACGGTCACGGATGACGCCAAGAAGAAGCAGGTCATCATCAAGATCGACCCGTCGCAATGTGCGGCCCAGGGGGCAACCTACGACGTGATCGGTTTCACGGTATCCAACAGCGGGCAGGCAACTAACTTCGTGGCCGGTCAGTTCTATCTCCTGCCACGCTATCCGCAGGCGACGCCGCTGGCGGCGATCACCGACTAGCGCCGATCCGCGATCCCAGTCCGCGCCGCCGGCAGGGTGGCGCGGACTGGCCGCATAAGGAGCAATCCATGGCGATTTTGACGCGATCGGAACACGGCTACCTGCTGTACTACGACAGCGTGAC
The DNA here is from genome assembly GCA_013202535.1 of Planctomycetota bacterium. Classification (GTDB taxonomy): domain Bacteria; phylum Planctomycetota; class Planctomycetia; order Pirellulales; family Thermoguttaceae; genus JABMRP01. Next base: position 9,752 of record JABMRP010001332.1, on the reverse strand, counting down.
GGGGCGCACGGTAGACGTGATAACCGCCGGGCCGAAGATACTAAACTTCTTCAACGGCGTCAACGAGATGTACACCGACTCGGCGGTGAACAGTTCGACGTCGGTGATCGCCCCGGTGTCCGGAGTGAGGCTCTGCACGATTACCACGGGCGCGGCCAACGACGACGACCACGACTTCACCTCGTTGCTGATTTTCGATCCCTCTAAGGGATTGACGGCCGAGGCCCGCTACAACCTGGCCGACGTCGACCAGTCGGCCCACAACTTCGGCTTCTCCGACGCGATTACCGAGGCGGCCGACACGATCGCTTGCACGTTCGCCACGGCCTCGCTGACCAGCCACGCGACCGACTGTGCCCTGTTCTTTACGGACAAGGACGCCACCACGAACAGCCTGCGGGCGGCGGCCGTGAACAGCGGCACCGACGGGACGGTCATCACGGCACAGGCGACGGCGCCGGTCGACGACGAGACGCACGACTACAGGGTCGAGATCGACCCGGCCGGGAACTGCAAGTTCTACGTGGACTTCGTTCACGTCGGCACGCAGGCGTTGGGCGTGGCAACCACGTCGACGCTGTGTGCATATTTCGCACTGATCACAAGGGAGACGGCTGCCAACGCGGCCCTCCTGTACTACATGCACGCTTGGCAGTGGGCTGCCTAGCGGCACTTACTTTCGGCCATCGCTAACAAAGGAGTAACCCCGAGATGGACACGAAACTCTTCGCACGAAACCAGCCCGGCGGGCTGTTCTCGATCCTCGACCGAGAGGTCTTCCCCACCGGCGACATCTGGTGGGTAGGATCAACCGTCACCGGTGCAAGCGACACGGCCGGGTTCGGCTCGAATCCCGACAAGCCGTTTGCGACGTGGGCATACGCCCAAGGCACCGCCGCCGCTGCCGGCGACACGATCTTCCTCATGCCGGGCCACACCGAAACCATTGGCGTGACCGGCGCGGCGGCCCTAACGTTTGCACTCGCGGGGCTCAAGAACATCGGGCTTGGCGGGCAGACGCTCAAGCCGCAGATCCTCATCGACGGCTTCGCCGACACCTATGTCAGCGTGACGGCTGCCGATGTGGTGTTCCAGAACATCGCGTTCTCATCGGGTCATGCGGACGTTGCCAAGGGCTTCAACGTGACTGGCGCCGGCGTTGAATTCCGCGGTTGTCAATTTCTGGAGAACACGACCGCCGAGAACTTCTTGATCTGTATCCTGACGACCAACGCTGCCGATGATCTGCTGATCGACGGCTGCACGTTCGACGGCGTCACCCAGGCGACGGAGTGCATCGAGATTGTGGGGGCGGTCAACCGAGCGGTCATCACGAACAACAATATCAACGGGCTGTTCAGTGTGTCGGCAATCTCGGCCACTACCGCGGCCTGTCTGGGCGTCGACATTTCCAACAACCGGATTGCCAACCATACCACGGCCGGCACCGACCTGGCCGGGGCCATCGACCTTTATGGCAACTCGACGGGATGGATCTGCAATAACCTGATCTATCTTGGCGACGACGGCGATTGCCTGACCTCGATCGACGGCGGCTACTGTGTCCACGGTGGCAACCTGGCGGCGAATGAGTACGCGGAGGAAGGCGGCGTCGCCGGCGCCTTGGCAACCTAACAGGAGCTAGCTATGGCATACACCTCCGAGGGTGCGATCACGCGGTTCCGCGGCTTGTCCACCGACACCAAGCCCGGGCACGACCGGGCGGCAGTCGGCGAGCCCCTGCAACTGCCGCGGGTCGGCTCGACGTTCACCGAAACCGATACGGGGGCGCGGTACATCTGGACCGGCTCCTGGCCGTGGGTGCGGCAAGATCAGACGATCGAACCGCTGCTCGCGCAACTAATCGACTTGAATCAGCAGATACTCGCACAACTCGCGGCCACTCATCGTGGTCACGAGGAGCATCTGTGGGAGGAAGAGGTTTCCTAGTGATGCCCGACAACGAGGGCACGAGGAGAAAACGCGATGAGTACGCAGACCGACGAGTTGCTGCAAGAGTTGCTCAATACCCAGGGCCCGCTCGGCCTCGCACGGATGGCCGGCGAGCATGAGAGCGCGATTCAGACCACCGCCACGGCGGCCGTGGTCATCCGGCCGGACACCGTCTCAGCGATCACGGTGTGGAACGGTGAGAACCACGGCGGCAAGAGCCTGGTGATCGACCGGATCTTCACCCACAACCTGGTCAGCACGGCGGTTAAGGACTTTTTCGGCATGTGGTATTGCCTCCACCTGGAGATGACCAAGCCGACGAACGACATCACCACGCTCCGCGGGACCGGCGACGGTCGCGAGCCAAATAACAGCACCGTCGTTGTGGACGTGGCGGCAACCGTGCTCGACGACGGATGGTTCCCGTGCGGTCGCGAGGGGTCGATTTCCGAGACCGGCATCACGCCGCAAGGTATTGCCGAATGGGAGTGCAACGGTCGCCTGGTCGTTCCGCCGAACCACGGCATCAGCGTGCAGGTCGTGTCCAGCCTGGTCGGCGACACGTTCACCTCGGGACTGTCCTGGTGGAGAACGCAACTGTAACGAGGACGATCGCGCAATGCAGGTGAGTAATGGCCAAGATGACAATCCAGACGGCCGCCACGGTCGAGCCGGTATCGGGTGAGGAACTCAAAAGCCATTGCCGGATCACTGAGGCCGACGCCGATACGACGAGGGACCTGGCCGCCTTGGGCATGGCGGCCAGGCAGCGGGTCGAGACGATCACCCGCCGCGCGATCTGCTTGCAGACGTGGGATCAGTACTTCGACTGCTTCGCCGACCCGCTTGTCCTGCGTCTGCCGCCGACCTCAAGTGTCACGAGCGTCACGTACCTCGACCCCGACGGCGACACCCAGACGTGTGCGGCGACCGTCTACGAGCTGGGTGAGGATAACGGCGTGGGGATTGTGCGGCGGAAGTACAACCAGAACTGGCCGACCGATGTACGGCTGCACCCCGACGCGGTGATCGTGCGGCTGGTCGCCGGGTACGCCACGGCCGCGGCGGTGCCCTATCAACTCAAGCACGCGATCAAGTTGCTGGTGGGGAGCTGGAACGAGAACCGCGAGCACATCCTGTCGGGGACGATCGTCACCACGATTCCCGATACGGTCAACGCCCTGCTGACACCCTACAAGGTGAGGACATTTTACGCATGATTCGCGCGGGCCGATTGCGGCACAACATCGTGATTCAGCAGCCGACCGAGGGCGCGACCGGCGACTACGGGGAGCGTTCGACAACCTGGGGCACCTACTACAAAACCCATGCGGAAATCGTGCCCCAGACGAGCCGTGAATTCGAGCGCGCCCGGATGTTACAGGAGACGATGACGCACCTGGTACGGATTCGCTACACGTCGGGCGTCACGGCGGCCATGCGGGTCCTGCACGATGGCCGCTACCTATACCTGACCGGGCCGCCGATCGACCCGGACGAACGGCACATCGAGCTTCTGCTGACGTGCGCGGAGCAAGTCTGATGGGATTCGGAAGCAACCCACTGCCAGCGATTCGCTGGAATCAGATTGACCTGACCGGGGACAAGGAACTGCTGCGCATGCTGGCTGACCTGCCCGGCAAGATTCAGCGCAAGGTGCTGGCCAAGGCGATGAACGCCGGGGCGTCGCCGATCAAGGCAGCCATCGTCCGGAACGCGCAAGCGCATCGCCTGACGGGGCTGCTGGCCAAGAGCATTATCATCAAGCGGAAGACGTACAACAGGGGTTCCACGTTTGTTCTGGTCATCGGTCCGAAGAGCCAGAGGCGCGCGGTGCGTGTCACGAAGAAGGGCGCATTCCGTTTCATCGGAAAGAAGAAGGCGGGCGAGATGGAGGCCGGCGGCGCGAAGCTGCGCTACATCAACCCGGCGAAGTACGCGCACCTACTTGAAGGCGGCCACACCGGGCCACGGGGCAGCGCGCCGGCCTATCCGTTCATGCGTCCGGCATTCGAGGCGCACAAGCGGCAGGCCGAGGGGATCATCACGCGATACCTCTGGAACGGCACTATTGCCGAGGCCACCAAAGGGAAGCGGAAATACCGTGCCTGAGACACGCCTATACGCGAAGCTGGCGGCGACCACGGCGGTGACCGACCTGGTGTCGACGCGGATCTACCCGGTTCAGCGTTACCAGAGTTCGGCGCTGCCGGCGATCACCTTCGCGCGCGTGGGCACCGACCGGCCCGGCTGTTCGACCGGGAGCGTCAACGTGGCCTGGGCACGGATGCAAATCAACTCGATTGCCAGCACCTACCCGGGCGCGAAGGCATTGGCGGCGGCGGTGCAAACGGCCCTGGCCGGGTGGACCGATGCGGACGGGACGCCGACGATCGACCAATGCAACCCGGCCGGCGACTACGACGCGCCGGAGCCGGAGCACGAGGGGCAGGACGCCCGGGATTACGTCGTGATACAGGAATACATTGTTCAGTACGCGGCAAGCTAAGGGAGACACGCTATGGCTGACTTAGGCGACGGGTTTAATGGAGCGACGCTGACGTGGGACCCAGCGGGTGCCGGTGTCGCGGATGAGATCGGCCCGCTGACGAATATCAGCGAGGACATTACGGGCGCGGAGGTGGATGTCTCGGGCTCGCCCGATGCAACGAAAAACTATGAGGCGGGCATCGCCGACTATACGGTGAGTTGCGACGTGAAGGGTTGCCCGGCGGTTGTGACGATCGGAGCCGAGGGCGACGCGGTAACCGTAGCCTGGCCTGACGACGGCACCGAAGGCACGCTGGCCGATGCCTGTTTTTGCTCTTCCATTTCCGTAAGCGGCCGGCTTGATGGGCCTATCGAGAGTTCGTTGAGTTTCAAACGCAAGGGCCAGAGCACCAGCTAAGAAAGGGGCCAATTATGTCAGACGATGGATTTAACGGATCAACGGTACTGTGGGCTGACGCCGATCAGACGCCGCTGGTGTCGATAAGCTACGACGCCTCGGTAGCCGAGGCCGACGTAACCGGAGCGGCCGATACCGAGCACACGTTCGAGCCGGGCATCCCCGATGAGTCCCTGGAATGGGAGATCGTGGGCACCACGACGCTTGCCATCGGGGACGAAGCGGTCCCCACGGTCGCGTGGAACGACGGCGGCTCATTGGGCACGTTTACCAATGCCGTGGTGGTCGGCGTCCGTGCCGGCGGCGGCGAAGGGGGCGCAAAGACCACCGTGATATCCATTCGGCCTACGGCCGCGTAAAGGAACCAACGATGCTGACTAAACAGGCCCTACTGGGGCTGGAGGACCTGCCGACCTGCAAGGTCGAGCTGGACGAGTGGGCGCCGGGCGAGCACGTCTTCGTGCGGACGCTGACGGCCCACGATTTGGAAATGCGGATCCCCAAGCTGACCGACGATGACGCCCCGGACGTCGCGGGGCACCTGGTGGCGTTCTACCTGTGCGACGAATCGGGCAACCGCATGTGCCCGGATACTGGCGATGACACCGAACAATTCGAGCGGGACGCCGCATCGCTCGCCCGCAAGAACCCGGCGATGCTCAAGGCGATCGTCGAGGCCAGTGACAAACACAACGGGGTAGGACAAACGCTGGTGGTGTGCCCGAAGTGCAAGCACGAGTTCGACCCGGGGGAGGCCGAGAAGGTCGAGAAGACGGAGCAAGAGGAAAAAAACTAAAGCGCGAGCCAAGGCTGAGGTTCCACCTGCTCTTGGCTCGCACGCTGGGTTACCCGTCGCGAGTGGTAATGTACCGCGACATGACGGCCGCACAGTTGCGGGAGTGGGAAGCCGACTACCGGATCTCGCCGTGGGGTGAGTACCGAAAGGACCTGCGGGCCGGCGTGGTGGCGTCGGCCTGCCTGGCGCCGCACTCGGGCAAGAAGGGCCCGCCGTCGGCCGAGCAGTTCGTGATGTTCGGGGACCGCCGCGACGGGGGCGGCGGGCAATCGAAGGAAGAGATGAAAGCGGTGATCGAACGCATCGCGCGGCGTCACCGCGAGGCGCAGGAAAGCAGGAAGCAACGGGAGCAGGAGCGTGGCGACAACCGTAGGTAAACTGTCCGTGCAACTGGTCGCGCACACCAAGCAATTTAAGAGCGGCATGCGCGGCGCGGGCAAGGACCTCGGGACATTCCGCAAGGGCGTCGCGAAGACGGGTAGCGCGCTCGGCGGTCTCAAGAGCAAGCTCGCCGGTGCCTTTGGGGTGGCGGCCATCGGGTACTTCGTGAAGTCCCAGATGGCTGTACTTGATACCGTGGCAAAGACCTCACGGCGCCTGGGCATTCAGGCCGAGCGTCTGCAAGAGCTTCATCACGCGGCCAAGCTGTCGGGCGTAGGCATCTCGACGATGAACATGGCCCTGCAGCGCATGACGCGGCGGCTGGCGGAAGCGGCGGGGGGCACCGGCGAGTCGGTGAAGGCGATCAAGGAACTCGGGCTCGATGCTCGCAAGCTCGCCGCGATGGCGCCGGACAAGGCCCTGGCGGAAATCGCCGATGCCCTGGAGAAGGTGACAAACCAGGCCGACAAGGTTCGCCTGGCGTTCAAGTTGTTTGACTCGGAGGGTGTATCGCTCCTGCAAACCCTGGAGGGCGGCAGTGCGACGTTGCAACAGGCGGCCAAGGACCTGAAGGCATTGGGCGGCGCGGTCAGCACAGGGGACATCGCGAAAATCGAGAAGCTGAATGATCAGATAACGCGATTGAAGGCTCGCGCCGGTCTGGCCGCCGGGAAGGTGGCCGCGGCAACCGGGCCTTCGATTTTCGCGGGCCTAGAGGGATTCGCGAAGATTCCACTCCACCTGACGAAGTACGCAAATCAATTTACTGCCGAAATCAATCGGGCGGCGATGGGAGTCGGCGACGTGCTGGGCCACGATGCCATGGCGACGCATCACCAAAAACAGTTGCACTCCCAGAAGCGTTTTATTGACGAACTAAATAGAGCGCTCGGGATCGAACCCGCTCGGAAACCGTGGGGCAGAAACAAGTTCGGCGGCTCCCTCAAGCCGCCCCCTGCACCGACGCTCCCTCCGGCTTCGGCCCACGTAGCACTCAGCAAGCAAATCGCTGATGCAGTGCAGGTGGGGCAAGGAAGGCTAATCAATGCGTTCAATCGGAGAAGTACCAGGCAGGAGCTAGGCAGGGCGGGCGGCGACTGGCTCGCAAAGTCCCTCGGGTCAATGGTGAAAGGCAATATGTTTGACCCCTGGGCGGGGAAGTTGACCAAGGCGAAGCTGGACATCGAGAGTCGGAAACCTGACGCGAGAACGATCGGCCCGGCCTTCGGCAGCCTGGAGGCGGCCCGCTTGATGCAGGGGCGCGGCGATCCGACACTCAAGGAAATGCAGAAATCCCTGAAGGTCTTGCGGGAAATAAACGCGGCGATCAAGAAACTAGAGACACCTCAACCGGTGAACCTGTAGCCATGGCGCTCACTGTCAAGGACAGCTACGGCGGCAAGACGGGGCCTGAAAAGTTGCCCGGGCCCAAGGATCGCTACACCCATACGTGGACGGTTATCTCGACGGGCGCGACCACCGGCCAGAGTGTCCTGAGCAAGATCGGCGTGACGCTGGGTTCCACGAACCCCGACTACCCGGGATGCGTTTGTACGCAAGTAAGTCCGGAGCAAGACCCGGACGCGGAAAAGGTCTGGCGGGTACGCGCAACCTACGACTCGGCGCTGAGCAACTGGCCGCTTAATGAGCTGGAACCCGAGACGATCCCGACGCTACGGGCACCGGTCGTCACGCTGTCTACCGAGCGCGCGGAAATGTATCTTCCGCACGACTCGGACGAGAAGCCGTTTGTGAACGTGCCGTTCAAGAAACCGTTCGATCCATTCCCGATTCCCTACATGCACTTGCGTATCGACGTCACAAAGAACTTTGCCAGCATCACGATTGACGACCTGAAGCTGTACGTGCCGAGCGTCAATTCCGCCCAGTACCAGGTCGGTGACTTGGGTGTGATCGAGAAGGGCGAAGGGCTGTTGGACTCGGTGTCGGCAACGCCTATGCGTGAATACGGCATCTGGTATTGGCGCGTATCGTGTTCGATTCTCGTGAACCCGCTCAAGTGGATACCGTTCAAGGTCCTGAACGTTTCGGACGTCTACGTCAACGACAACGGAGTGGTGACCCTTCCGAAGGATGACCAGGGGGTCACCTTTATGGACAAGTATCCTATCACGGTGCAGGGAAAGCGTGCGGGGGTCGGCACCTACCATTGGCTGGAGTTTCGATTGTTCCGATGGCGCAACTTCGGAGCGCTTCAACTATTTGATTAAGGGGTGATGCGATGGCGACTTGTGAATGGCTTGGCTACGCGGAGGCCGTGGCGATGGTCCGCAGCGAGACGCCGGCCAACGTGGAAGATACCGACATCTTCTCAATCATCATGGGCCGTAAGATCGTCACGTTTACGGCCACGGCCGCAGGCGTGCCTAACGCGGTCGCCGGACTGGTGGCGGCGTGGAACGCATCGACCGAACACGAACACAAAACAGTCACGGCGGCCGACGTCGGAACAACTCACGTAAGTCTGACGGCCGATACGGCGGGGACCGAGTTTTCGGTCACCACGACTGCCGTCGACGGGGGCGGCGCCGATACGCAGACATTGGCTGATGCCATCACGACGGCCAACTCGGGGCCATCGGTCTGGGCCGACGTTGATAACTGGTCTGACCACGACGCCGACGGGGTGGGCGAGGTGCCCGCAGCGGGCGGCGATACCGTCTTTATTGCCAATTCGTCCAGCGACATTCTCTACGGGCTCGATCAGAATGCCCTAGACATGACAGCGGTAAATGTTGATTCGACGTTCACCGGCACGATCGGCCTGCCGAACTACAACGAAGACGACGGCCTCGGATACCCTGAGTACAAGACCACCTACCTGAAGATGGGCTCGACCACGGTCAACGTCGGCCTGGGCGGCGGGGCCGGCAGCGGGCGGATCAAGTGGGACGGGGACACGACGGCCAGCACGATCAACCTCTACAAGACGGGCACCCGCGCCGAGACGGGCATCCCCTGTATGCTCGTTCTGGCCATCCACGCCACCAACGTCCTGAACAACTACGGCGGCGACGTGGGCGTGGCGTTCTTTGCCGGGGAGGTGTCGACGTTCCTGACGTTCACCCAGGAGGGCACCGCCAGCAAGACGGTGCTGGGCTCCGGCGTCACGCACCAGGCCGGCGGCACGATCACCGTCGAGGCGGGCACGTTCACCGCGTACTGTGCAGTCAAGGCGGTGACTATCAAGGGCGGCACCGTCACGCTCGACAGCACCGCGGACTCCATCACCCAGAGCGGCGGGACGGCCACCGTAACCGGCGCCGTCTCGGGCGACGTGGCGATGACCGGCGGGACCCTCAGTATGGACAGCACGGTCAATGCGATCGACCTCTACACGGGCACGCTGACCGTGGCCGGCGCCGTGGCCACGACCGTCGACATGACCGAGGGCACGTTGACGCTGGAGAGCACGGTCACGACGGTGAACCAGAGCGGCGGCACAGTGACGATTGCCGGCACCGCTTTGACGTTCAACGTCACCGACGGAACACTGACCAGCGAGGGGGCGATCACCACGGTCAACGCCCAGGATTCGACGGTCGTGCTGAACGGAAACATTGCCGGCACAATCACCCAGATCAACGGCACCCTGACGATCGGCGAGACGGCCACCGTCCACACCATGGTTCTGGCCGGCGAAAACAACGAGAGCGGAACCTGCTACTACGAATCCAACGGCGAGCTGGGCAC
>JABMRP010001331.1 GCA_013202535.1 Planctomycetota bacterium | reverse complement strand
TACTACCGGCGTCAGTTGCGGCCCGAGTATCGCCGGATGAGCGCTTCGGCGGCGATCTACGCGATCTGGGACGACCATGATTTCGGGGCCAACGACTGCGCCGGCGGGCTCGATCCGTTTGTGCCCGACTGGAAGGTGCCCGTCTGGAAGGTGTTTCAAGAGAACTGGATCAACCCGTACTACGGCGGCGGTCCCGATCAGCCGGGCTGCTGGTTCGATTTCTCGATCGGCGACGTCGATTTCTTCATGACCGACGGCCGCTACTATCGGTCGTTTGCCGACGGCACGATGCTCGGCCCGGCGCAGAAGCAATGGCTCCTGGAGCGGCTGGCCGCGTCGAAGGCCACGTTCAAGGTGATCGCCTCGGGCACCCTTTGGACCGAACATGCCGACAAGGGGGGCGGCGATTCGTGGTGGGGCGTGAAGAAGGAACGCGAGGAGATCTTCTCACTGATCGACCGCGAAAAGATCGGCGGCGTGATCCTCATCTCGGCCGACCGTCATCGGACCGACGTCTACAAGATCGAGCGACCCGAGGGCTATCCGCTGTACGAATTCGAGACCTCAAAACTGACCAATCTACACACCCACGGCACGAAGAAAGAGGCCCTTTTCTCCTACAATAAGGGCAATTTCTTCGGCATGTTGACGTTCGATCTGGGCAAACCCGACCCGGAAGTCACGTTTCGCTGCATCACGATCGACCGGGAGCCGGTCTACTCGCTGACGCTGAAGAAGAGCCAGTTGACATCGCCGTAGCCAAGATCTCGGTGGGCGGAACGGGCGTGGGCGAGCGCCCAGCGAGACGCCCGGTTTGCAGCCGACCCGCCGCGGGCACACTCTTTCGGGGGGTGTGGCGATTCGCTCGCGGAGTTTTTTTCGATGCGATTTCGTTGTTCCGCATTCTGTCCGCAATTAAGATAGAAGGTGGTGTATCGTTGTTAGCGATTATGCAGCCACCCAATGTCGCGCCACGGCAGGTTTAGTTTTCACGCCGAGCGCGTGGGCGACGCACGCGGATATTGCAGCGAATCCGGTGGATCACAAGTCGATCTAGATGAAAGGCAACTTCCCATGCTCCGCTTCAGACTAACACTGTTGGCATTTGCCGTTCTCGTCGGAATCTCGAACTCGCTGCCGGCACAAGTGGCCGACTACGTGGGTGATTTTCTACCCGGTACGGTTAACGGACAGACGCGTCCGGTCGTCGCGGCCGACGGTTGGGATTATATGTGGAACGCCGGCGGCGTCATCGGCACGGCGGCGGGGAACTACTCAAGCCTGCCATGGTGGAGCGGACAGAATCAATACAATTTCGACGGCGCCGGCAATCTGCCCCGGGCTAACCCGGCGGCATACGTCAATCTCATCGGCACCGGCGGCCATCCGGGCCGGGGTGTGAACCAGGGTGGGGTCGTCGACCGTTATGCCATCGCGGCCTACACCATCCAGCCCGGTGAGAATGGTTTCCTCTCGATCGACAACAGCTCGTTCTCCGTCGCCGGCGGCGGCAGCAACGGCGTCGACTTGCGGGTGTACGTCAACGATACGCTGATGACCGATTTCATCGCCCCCGGAGCCGGCGGTGCAATCCCCTTCGACATGGTGTTGGGAACGCTGAACGCGGGCGACACGGTCTACGTGGCGGCGGGGCCGAACTTGACCGACGGCAACGATGCCTTTGGCCTTGGCTACCAATTGGTGACCACGGCCGATCCGAGCATCGCCCTGTGGGACGCCAACGGCACGCCGCCCGAGAACGGAGGCAGCGGCAATTGGGACACCACCAGTCTCGTATGGTCGACCAGCGCCGGTTACGTCGCCTGGAACAACGCGGGCAACATGAACGCCAACTTCGGGCCCACCGCGGGTACGGTGACGCTGACCGAGGCGATTACCGCCCGCAGCCTGTCTTTCTCCACCGGCGGGTATACGATTGCCGGCGCAGGCACGCTCACGCTCACCGGCGCCGGCAGCGGCGGACCGGGCCCGCAGACAATTTCCGTGTCGTCGGACACGGCCACGATCTCGGCGCCAATCACCGGGGGTAACCTGACCAAGGTCGGCGGCGGCACGCTGGTTCTCACCGGCAACAATACCTACTTGGGTGCGACGAAGATTGACGGCGGCGTGTTAACCGTCAACGGCAGCGGCGCGATCACGCAGACCGACCGACTTCACAACCGCGTGGGCGGCGTGACGCTGAACGTCCAAGACAGCGCCAGCATCACGGCCACGAACTACATGGTCCTGGGCGATTTCTCGAACGCTTCGATCACCGTCAACCAGTCGGGCGGAACCGTCACCAATCTGGGCACGGCCAACAATCCCGGCGGGAACAACGTCGCCAATCGTTGGGGCCATTGGGGTGGCGGCAACACGACCTACAACCTCAGCAGCGGCACCTTGAATCTGCTCAACGCGCCTCTCTATCTGTCGTGGGACGGTGACGCGACGCTCAACGTCGCCGGCGGCACGGCCAACATCGCCGGCATCAACATGGGGTACGGCGGACGCACCCATAACTCGACGATCAACCTCACCTCCGGCACCTTGAACATCGGCTCCGGCGGCATCACCACGGGCGGCACCGCCAACAAGAACATCAACCTCGGTGGCGGCACCCTGGCCGCCAGCGCCGACTGGTCCTCGTCGATGCCGATGACACTGACCGGTAGCGGCGGTCGTGTCCGCGTCGATACCAACGGCCACACGGTCACCCTCAGCGGCGATCTCACCGGCGCCGGTGGCCTGACCAAGATCGACGATGGATCGCTGACGCTCAGCGGAAACACGGTCACCATGAACGACCAGTTCTACGTGGCCAACGGTACGGTCAATTTGAACGGCAGCACGGTGACCGCAAACGGCGGCACGCAGATTGCCGATCGAGGCCAGGACAACGTCAACCCAATCAACGCCGTGCTCAATATCAACACGGGCTCCTCCCTGACGACTCGGTTCATCGTCGGCGGCAACGGCGGCGGCTCCAACATCAACGGCACGATCAACCAATACGACGGTACGACGGTGACGACTACCGGAGTGACTGCCGAGAACAACGGACTCCGGCTAGGCCACTATCCCGGCGGCAACGTCACCTACAACCTCATGGGCGGCACGCTCACCATCGGCGACAACCGCGACCTCAGCGCCGCCACCGACGGCACGGGATGGTTCAACCAGACGGGCGGCACGCTCAACGTCGAGCGGATCGTGGTGAACAAGCGAGGTGGCACCGGCGGCAGCGGGAGAGTAACGCTCGCCGGCGGCACGGCCAACATCGGCGGCGGTGGTATCATCACGGATTCGACTCCTTCCAAGGCAACGCTTGAGTACGGCGGCCTAGGCGGCATCGTCCGCGCCACGGCCAGCTTCTCCTCCCCGCTCGACGCCACGCTGTTCGGCACCGGCGCCAATACAGTTAGTTTCGACACCAACGGCAACAACATCACGCTTTCCGGCGTGCTGGGCGGCTCCGGCGGGCTGAACAAGATCGGCGCCGGCACGCTGACGCTCAATGCCGCCAACACCTACACCGGCGGCACCACGGTCGACGGCGGCACGCTCTCCCTGGGTTACGCTTCTGGGGGGACCGGCACGATCAGGGGCACGCTGACCGTCAACGCCGGAGGCACCGTCGACTACACCCAAGAGAACACGTTCGGCTGGGCCGGCGGCGCGTCGGTCAACGTCCTGAACCTCGTGGGCGGCACGGTCGGCGGCGCGGACTATCGCAACCACTTCTGGAACAACTTCCAGTTGAACATGACCGGCGGCACGCTGAATCTCGGCGGAACGAACAACGAATTCCACAATGCGACGATTACCGTCAACAATGCTCCCACCACCGCGCAAATTCTGGGGGTGACGGGCAACGCCGTGATGCGGCTGCGCGACGGCACCTCGGCCGTGTTCAACGTGGCCGATGGTGTCCAGGCCGTTGACCTGTTGGTGGATGTTCCGATCACGCAGAACACCGGCAGCAGCGGCATCACGAAGAACGGCGCCGGAAGAATGGAGATGACCGGAATTAGCACCTTCCGCGGGCCGACCACGGTCAACGACGGCGTGCTCGCGGTGAACGACGGAATGCTCTACAACATCGGCTGGCAGGATGCCCTGCTTACCGTCAACGGCGGCGTTCTCGAAGTCGGCGGTTGGGCCGACGGCGACAGCGTGGGAATCGGCCGTATGAGTTTCACCGCCGCCAATATCGTGATCGACGGCGGCACGATCCGCTATACCGGCGACACCACCACGGGCAACCCCGATCGTGGCTTCACCATCGGCGCCGGCGGCGCCACGCTCGATGCGGCCGGTGGAAACACTTGGCGGCTCGAACAAGGTCGGAACTTCGGCATTACCAGCACCGCCGGTGGCACGCTCACCCTTACCGGTGCCAGCGACGGGTCGCTGACGATGAACCTCTCCGGCGCCGGCGATTTAGTGAAGAATGGAACCGGCACTTGGACCCTCGGCGGGCAGAACAACTACACCGGCGGCACCACCGTCAACCAGGGGACGCTGAACTTGCAGGGATCGAACAACGGAAGC
>JABMRP010001330.1 GCA_013202535.1 Planctomycetota bacterium | reverse complement strand
CCGGTGTTTACAAGACGCTGGTGGCGGTCTGCGGTCACCGCGGCAAGGTTTACGCCGTGTATGCCGCTCAGGGCGCAACGTTCACGCTGCCCCCGCGCCAGCCGGTCAAGGGCGTCGTCGTCCGGCCGTTGCGAGACTCCGCCCTGCGATTCTCGCGCGACAGATTCGTGGTTCTCGACGCCATGTGGGGAGCCCAGAAGGGCTGGCTCGACGTCACCTCCGCCGCCCAGGCCGCGGTCAAGGACGGCCGGCTGCAAATCGCCAACGCCGGCCACGGTCTGCACGACCCGGCATTCGGACAAACCAAAGCCATGGTCATCATCTACGCCAACGAGGGCCAGATCCACGTCGCCAGCGTACGCTCGGGCAACGCGATCAGCTTGCCGTGAGCATAAGGCTCGGGCTCTTAGTAACCCGAAGCGTCAGCGAGGAGGGAAAAGACGGCCTCGCTGACGCTTCGGGTTACTATGGATGGCACCCACGCGCCGGGCACAAGTGCCGGGGCTAAACTTCCCCCCAGAATAACTGCCGCCACGGGTTGCGGCAAGCGTTCCATCGGAGCCACTCTTGGCAAACAGGGGGGGATTGTGTCATAATATCGGGTTTCCGAGGTCTCAAAGCCCGCCGGTCGTGGATCGGTTGGCTTGGGACGGGTCGAGGTGGGAGAGCAGCAGATGCCCCGAATCGTACGTAAACGGGAGTTGGTGCCCAAAATTCATGAGCTGGTCGTCGAGGCCCCCCGCGTGGCGGCCAAGGCCCTGCCGGGGCATTTTGTTATCGTAATGGCCGATGAGCCGGGTGAACGAATCCCGTTGACCGTGGCCGATTTCGACCGCGCCGCCGGCACGATCACGCTGGTGTTGATGGTCGTGGGCACTTCGTCGGACAAACTCTCGCGGATGGCCGAGGGCGACGACCTGTACGCCCTGATCGGACCGTTGGGCCGGGAGTCGGAGATCGAGGACGTCGGCACCGCCGTGATGGTCGCCGGCGGCGTGGGGACGGCCCCCATCTTCCCCATCGCTCGGGGTATGCGGGAATTCGGAAACGGCGTGATCTCGATCCAGGGCGCTCGATCCAAAGAGCTGCTCTTCTGGGACGAGAAGCTGGCCGCGGTGAGCGATACCCATATCATCACGACCGACGACGGCTCGGCCGGACGCAAGGCGTTGGTCACCGAGCCGCTGGTCGAGTTGCTCCAGGCTGACGCAGAGAACAAGGACACACCGAAACAGATCGGCTGCGTCTATGCCATCGGTCCGGCGGTGATGATGCGGGCCTGTGCGGAGGCGACCCGGCCGTTTGGTGTGAAGACGGTGGTCAGCCTGAATACGATCATGGTCGACGGGACGGGCATGTGCGGCGGATGCCGCGTGCAGGTGGGCGACGAGACGCTGTTCACCTGCGTCGACGGTCCGGAGTTCGACGGCCATCTGGTCGATTGGTCCCCCGTCTTGGCCCGGCAGAAAGTGTATTGCCAGCAAGAGAAATGCTCGCTGGATCGTTACGTGGAGGAGAGAGGACAAGCATGAGCGATTCCAAGGAAAAGTCGAAGAAACCCAAGCGCCCCAAGCCGGGCACGATCCCCCGTACGCCCATGCCCGAGCAAGACCCGGTCGCGCGCGGAAAGAATTTCGACGAAGTGCCGCTGGGTTACACACCCGAACAAGCCAAGAAGGAAGCCGACCGCTGTTTGGAATGCAAGAAGCCGGCCTGTGTGAAGGGCTGCCCGGTCAACGTAAACATCGCGAAGTTTATCGGCTTGGTGCGCCAGGAGAAGTTCGCCGAGGCGGCGCGCGCCGTAAAGGAAACCAACGCCCTGCCGGCCGTTTGCGGCCGGGTTTGTCCGCAGGAAACGCAGTGCGAGGAGAAGTGCATCCTGGGCAAGAAGTTCGAACCGGTGGCCATCGGCCGGCTCGAACGGTTCGTGGCCGACTACGAGCGCGAAAACGATCTGGTCGAACTGCCCGAGAAAGCGCCCGCCTGCGGCCGCCGCGTGGCGATCGTCGGCTCGGGACCGGCCGGGCTGACCGTGGCCGGCGACCTCGTTCTCCTGGGTTATGAGGTGACCGTCTTCGAGGCTTTCCACAAGCCGGGCGGGGTGTTGATGTACGGAATTCCCGAGTTCCGCCTGCCCAAGGATATCGTCGAGAAGGAAGTCAACTACATCGAGCGGTTGGGTGTCGAGTTGGACATGAACCAGGTGGTCGGCAAGTCGATCACCGTCGACGAACTGTTCGGCGAGGAAGGTTACGACGCCGTGTTTGTCGGCGTGGGCGCCGGGCTGCCCGTGTTCCTGGGGCTTGAGGGCGAGGACCTCGGCGGTGTCTATTCGGCCAGCGAGTATCTCACCCGCAGCAACTTGATGAAAGCTTATCGTTTTCCCGAGTACGACACGCCCGTGGTCGACGGCAAGCAGGTGACCGTCATCGGCGGTGGCAACGTGGCCATGGACTCCGCCCGCGTTGCGTTGCGATTGGGAGCCGAATCGGTGACGATTGTGTATCGGCGCTCGCGGGATGAACTGCCCGCGCGGGGCGAGGAAATCCATCACGCCGAACAGGAAGGGATCATCTTCAAGCTGCTGACCAACCCGGTGGGCTTCGACGGCGACGAGCGGGGTATGGTTCGGGCGATGCGCTGCATCCGCATGGAGTTGGGCGAGCCGGACGATTCCGGACGCCGCCGCCCCGTGCCGGTGCCCGATTCCGAATTCTCCATCGAGACCGATCTGGCCATCCTGGCGATCGGCTCCGGTGCCAATCCGCTCTTGACCAAGTCGACGCCCGGGCTGAACCTGAACCGCTGGGGATACATCGACTGCGACGGACGCGGGCGGAGCAATCGCCCCGGATTATGGGCCGGCGGCGATATCGTCACCGGGTCAGCCACGGTCATCGAAGCGATGGGTGCGGGGCGTATCGCGGCCAGGGATATTCACGAATACCTCTCGGCCAACGGCGAGGGCTCTTGGCGAGAAGATAGCGAGTAGGCGACAAATTCCGCTATTTCTTCAGGATCTCAAGGTCCTTGAATTGCACTTCCATCACGCAGCCCGCGTGCATCTGCAGGGCGAAGTGGCCGCTGGGCCGAGCGGGGTCGTCTTTCAAGTCGGCCGTCTTCACGCCGTTGACCGTAACCACGATGTCGCCGCCTTGGGCCGAGATGGTCATCTCGTTCCACTGGCCGACCTTGTTGAACTGCTTCTCTTCCTCGGCCGTGGGTTTGTCGATCCAGGCGCGGCCGTAGCTTTCGTAGATTCCGCCCGTGCCGCTGCCTTGTGGTCCGACCTGGACTTGAAGACCGTGGGCTTTTTCCGGCTCCTTGATGGTTGTGCGGATGTAGAAGCCGCTGTCGCCGGTGGCGCTCTTGAACTTGAACCGCACCTGGAAATTGTCGGCCGGCTCGTCGCTGACCAGCAGCCCGTAAAGGCGTTCGTTATTTGCCCGGCCCACGAACGCGCCGTCTTCGACCGTCCACTTCCCATCGCCCACCGCATGCCAACCGGCCAGCGTCTTGCCGTCGGACATCGGTTTCCATTGGCCCTCTTCGGCGCCAGCCGCGTCACATACGGCCATGGTAAGCCACAACGCAACGAACGAAAACGCGAAACGTCTCATGAGATTCTCCTGCAAAGGATGCCTGTGTGCGTATAGTAGCCATCTCGCTCCGCGAGATGTAGCCGAAGTAAATCTGGGTTCTCAAAGGCCACATCTCGCGGAGCGAGATGGCTACTG
>JABMRP010001329.1 GCA_013202535.1 Planctomycetota bacterium | reverse complement strand
GTATTCTGTCGTTGCTCCCGTATAGTAGCCATCTCGCTCCGCGAGATGTAGCCTTTGAAGCTCTAGGGTATTCTGGCTGCATCTGGCGTCGCGACAGGCTACATCTCCTGGAGCGAGATGGCTACTATACGGAAGCGATCGTTGACATCGCCGGACCTTTGCGGGCTGGCGTGTCGACCCGTTGGGGATTTGTTATGAAAAACGTACCGGAAAACGAACTGTTCAGCGCCTATCTCGACGGCGAGCTCACCGCCGCCGAAGAGGTGGAGGTCGAGCGCCTGCTGCGGGAAAGCCCCGCCGCGCGCCAGTTGCTCGACGAACTGCGCACGCTGAGCAACAGCCTGCAAGCCCTGCCGACGCGAAAGCTGGGCGAAGATCTCGCCCCGCACGTTTTGCGGCAGGCCGAACGACGGATTCTCGCCGGACCGGCCGATCAGGCGGACCCGGCGAATCTGCCCACCCCGGCCTCCCGCGATGCCACCTCCCCGATCGGCGATGCGTCCGAACCCTGGTGGTCGTGGCGAAGACGACTCAGCCCCCGGAATCTCTCCTGGTCGATTATGGCCGTCGTCACGGCGATCCTGGTCATGATCGCCACGGACCGGCGCGACGACGCGCCCGACGACCGACAGTTGGCCATGCATCCGCAAGGCGAAAACACCGAAGCACCAACCGAGACACCGGAACTCAAGACGCTGGACGATTTGGACAAGGGCAAGTACGACAAGACGCTGGGCATCACCGACGGCTCCGTGCTGACCCGTACCAACGGGACCACCACGCCGGGCAAACCGGGCCATGGCGACGGGCTGGTCGACGGTGGGCTGGTCGACGGCCGCGATCGGATCGTCGTCGGCAAATCGCCCGACGGTTCCTCGCTGGAAACGCCGAAGTTCAACGATTTCGTGGCGCAACGTCTGGCCGAGAGAAACTCCGGCAGTTTGCCCAAGAGCGGCTCGGGAAACATCGCCCGGACCGACAACGACACGGGAAGTCCGGCCGGACCCGGCACGGCGATCGAAGGGAAACTTGGTGCAACTCGTGACGGGAAATCGGGACCGCCCCCGGTTGCGTCCGGGTACGGTGTCGGCGGGCTCGCCTACTCGTCCCGCGGCGGAGCGAACCTGACGGACGGCCCGGCGCGCGACCTCCTCGCCAGGCAGAAGCTCTCCAGCGGACTTCTCGCCGCGCAGCAAGACGGCGGCGTGATGATCGTTCAATGTACCATCACCCATGAAGCGGCCGAGAGTGCCGCCTTCCGGGATCTGCTGGCCAAAAACAGCATCGTTTGGGAGGACGACGGCCGGGAGAGAGAACGCGGCGAGAGATCGTCGAGCCAGCGAGAAGCAGGTCAGAAGAAATACGAAAACGGCCGAGCCGGCGCAGCCGAACGTTACGCCTACAAGGACAGTCTGCAGAAACAGCAGTGGGGCTACGAGCAGTGGAACGAACACCGGGGCTTCTCCGGCGGCGCCATCCAAATGGTGGCCGTGGAGGCTACGCCCGAGCAAATCGAGGCAACGCTGACCGATCTGGCCCGCCACCCCGAGACGTTCCTGTCGGTCAATGTTCAGGGGACCCCGGGACAGACGTTGGGGGATGCACTACATAGTCGCGGTACGTATCAGCAGGGCCAAGCTCGCCGTGAGAAGTCCGCCGAGGAACTCCAGCAGCAGCGGTTCTTGAAATCGCCGGCCGGCGGCGAGTTGAAGTCGGACTTCGATCGGCTCGGTGACGAAGAAATGCGTCGCGGGGGCCGGCTCGACGACTTGAGACTCGACGAGCGCCGGGAACTGGAAGAAGACTCCGCCGCCGGCGAAAAAGCCGAGGAAGCGGGCGTGGAAGAAGAAGAGAAACAAAAGTTTGACGTTGGGGGGCAAGGCGGCGGTGGTATGGGTGGAGGTGCTTCCGCACTGGATTTGCGTGTCGGCAACGACGTCGTCGGCGGACGCTCGAAAACTCGCCAGAGTCAGGCTCCCACCAAACCTCTGGGTAGGGCTCGCCCGCTGGCCGACGCCTTTTTCAACGATGATGGCGAGCGCCGGTCGGCGCGAGGCCGATACTATGCGGCCGAAGAGCACGCCCGGGAAACCGCCGACCAGTCGGGGGCCGACGAAGGAACCGGACGGCGGCACAATACGTTGCCGGCACCCGGTGGAACGAGCACGATGCCAGGGGAGGAAGCGATCCCGAAGCCGGGCGAGACGGATCCGTTCGAGGGTAACAGGAAGCTTGGGGAGGACTTGCGGCTTACCGATCCGGCCACGCAAAACGGCGGGCGCCCGCTGCCGACTAAAGAAACGAGCCCGGACAACGCGCCGCGGTCCGACATGCCGTTGGGTGGAATCAACGAACGGCCGCCCGGAGTTGAGCAACCCGCGGCACCTCCGGCGCCCCCGGCACCGACAACGCGACCGCAAGCCTCCACGAGGACGCCGGAAGAACCCGCGCCATTAGAACCGGCGACTGCCGAACCGGCGCCACCGGAATCGGGGCCTGCCGAGATGCCGGCCCCGGCGCTGCCGGGCGAAGGACCCTTGTTCATCAGACCGAACGATCCGGCGGTTCCGGTAGCCCCCGAGCAGCCGGGCGACACCCCATCGCCAAGACCGGCCACGCCGGCGGCCAAACCTGCCGAAGGCGAACCCGTTGAAGTCAACGGCCGGCTGCATAAGTCGATCCACGACGTCGACGCCCCCCAGCGCGCGCCCCAACCGGTCGCGGGCCACAAGCCGGATGCCGTCAAGGGAACGGGCCAAGCGGGGGATTTCGCCGATAAGGAACCGGCCGACAGAGCGTCGTCCGAGGCGGAATCGCCTGCCCAATCGGATCCGGCCCACTATTTCGGCGGTGAGTCCCACAGCGGGCTGAAGATAGCCGAGGGGCTGGAGGAAACCGGGGGCTGGTATCGGGAAGAGGCCAAACCCAACGCCACGCTGGGAACCAAGTTCGGCGATCTGGCCGGTGGCGAGCGGCCCGTTCGGGCGCTGTTCATTTTCCATGTCGTTCGACCGCCGGTCGCCGCCCAGATCGCCGCGGAGGTTGCCGAAGACGCGGCCGAGGCAGTCCGCGCCCGCACCGCCGAGACGGCCACTCTCAACCGGGAAGCCGGGCCGGCCGAAGCTTCCCAGCCACCGGCCGCCGCAGCCGAAGCTTTCGAGCCACCGGCCGCCGAGCCATCTCCCCGGCAGTAATCGATCGGGCCAAGTGGCGGGCCAAGCGGGCTGTCGACAGGTTTTCCCCAACGCCGCGCGCTGTCGACGGACTCGCCTCATCGAGCCGAGACGCGCCAAAGCCCGGAAAACATCGAGCGCGACCCATCGGCCCCATGATTCGTCTCGCCGTCGCTGGAAGCACGCACCGCCGGCGTGCTACAATCATCGCTCCGGCCGCCCATGCCCCGGCAACGAAACCGGCGGCCCCTTCGGCCCATTCAAGACAGCCCACAGGCAAGGACCTCGCTCCATGGACGAACAACCCAACGCGGCCGAATCTCTTCCCCAAAACGAAACGCTTCCCCAGAACGAAGCGCCTTCCCAGGACGAAGCAGTCGGCGACCAGACGTCGGCCGAATTCGTCAGCCGTTGGAATCATCTGATCAGCACGACCAACTGGGAGAAGGGTCACATCATTCACCAGTGGCGCCGGGCGCTGATCGAGGCCGACGCGCCGGTGGGAGAATACTCCGACGAGACGTGGAGCCGCCGCGTGGGCAACATCACCGGCCAACACGCCGGGCGGTTGCGTCGCGTCTTCGAGCGATTCGGCCAATCGGTCGAATCGTACCCGGGGCTGTATTGGAGCCATTTCCAAGCCGCCTTGGACTGGAACGACGCGGAGCTATGGCTGGAAGGCGCCGTGCGAGAGAACTGGTCGATCTCGAAGATGCGCAACGCGCGTTGGGAGGCGATCGGCGCTCCGGCCGACATGAAACCCTCCGATGCCGACATTATTGTTGCCGAACTGGACGAGGACGCGAACTCCGCGTTCGACTCGGCCGAAGATCCGGCGATCACCGGCTCGCAGGGAACGGTGCAAGCCCCGGGCGACGGCCCTTCTGGCCCCGACCTCGGGCAGGGCCCCGACTTCGGCGATGACGACGCACCGGTCGACGGCGCTCCCTTCGACGAAGCGGACGACACGGAAGCCGCGTCGGCCGAGCCCGTGCGACCCTTCGAGCATCTCGAATCGCTGCCCGCCGATCTGGCCGACGCGATGGAGAGTTTCAAGATCGCCATTCTGCACCACAAGATGTCCGGCTGGAAAGAAGTTTCCGCCGATCAGGTCGTGGCCACGCTCGATGCGCTGAAGCATTTCGCGTTGTTGCCGGCGGATGGGTAACCCCATCAGCCCCCGGCTCCGCCGGGGGGGTCGTTCTCCGCGACAATCCCGTCCGTCGACCATCCTACATCCGGCATGCCGCGCGATGTAAGCCCGTGCGGTTCCAATCTCGGGCGGTGAACGAAGACACCGACGGCAGTATCCTTCGGTCCAAACGCGTCCGCGATCCAGCGCCTGGCGCATTCGCGTCTTCAACCGCCCGACCATTTTCGGGACCGGATCGGCACCGTGGCCGTGAAGTAGACGGGCGACTTGGCGAGTCGTTGTCTCGCGTAGTCCAGAAGGCTCGGATTGGCCGGGAGAATCTTCCCACCCTCGACGTATCCCCGCATGTCGCCCGGCAGCCACGTTCCGTAACTGGTGGTGGTTACCATCGTGGCGAACGTTTGGTCGGGCATGGTGTTCTCCAGTGGTTCTACCCCCCGGCAGAGCCGGGGGCTGAGGGGTCCAACACCGGGCACACGCCTCTACTTCTCCGCCTTCTCGTTGCGAACGATCTCCACGGTGGTGATCAGCGCATCGTCCTCGAATCGTAGCGAAGCGACGATCTCGTCGATGCTTTCGACGAAGCGGGTGAACGACGGATCGACGTCGTCGCGCGGGTGTTGGCGCGATTGCTCGCGGTTGCCATGCACGCTACACGTCACCTGGTTGCGATCGGCGTCCAGCGAATACTGGCCCTGGTCGGGGCAGAAGTAATGCACGCCGTATTTCGCCTCGGAAAGCCGCGGGATCTCGTCGATCGGCGTATCGTAAAGTTTCGTCAGGTTGTAGATCGAGATGATGTTGCGATGGCAGGCGATGCGCGATTTCTCGGCCCAGTAGAGTTGGGCGTCGCCGCGCATGCGGCCCATGGCGCGACGGTTGAGCCGCAGCAACATGTGGGCTTCGACCGGCGGCCGGGTCTCTTCGGCCGTGCTGGCGTCGATCACTTCGCGCAAGGTGTCGGGTTTGGTGGCCGCCACGAGTTGATTGCCCACCAAGGCCACGTGCAGGCGGATTTTCACCGCGTAGATCTGCCCGCTGAAGACGTAGATCGCGTGCTCCTTGTAGTCGGGCAGACGATAGGCGTCGAGCTTGGTCTGCAGATCCATCAGCTCATCGTCCTTGAGGAAGATCTGCCGGGAAAGCTGCTCGAGGAGTTGGCCCGCGTATTCCCGGTTCTCGACGTCAATGGTGACGTACGTCGGCGTGGTCAGGGCCGCCAACAGCGAGGTGACCACGGCCTGTTGCCCCATCGACGCCTTGCCCAGCAGCGGCACTTCCAAAGCGTGAAACCGGGTCGGATCGATTTCCAGGATCGTTTCGCCGTCGCAGAAGTGCAGACTCATTCGATCGCCGATCCAGCTCAGATCGGTCAGCGTCGGGTTGGCTCGGAGCACCTCGGACACGCCGGGCACGTTGGTGAGAAACCCGGCGATGTTCTTTCGCCCCGGCACCATCACCAGCGAAGCCACCGCCGAGGGAGCGATCCGGGCGGTGCTGATGGGCAGCGGGTTCTTGTCGACCATGCCGCGCAGGTCGTTGTACAGACTTCCGTTGGCAAAGGGGAGCACGCACGTCTCCACTTTCACCCGTTGGCCCACGGTAATCCGCATCGCCAGGGGGTCGAACATGGGCTGCCAGAAGGCCTGGTAGCGCTGCTTGTACCGCTCGTATTCGGCCGCCTCGGCCGCCGAGACGTTCAACACCGAGAGTTCGGCGTTGGGCGAGAGGTACTTCAATCGGTTATGCACGGTACACGTGCAGGTATCCCGCTCGACGTCGATGTCGTAGGCGCCGCCGTGGGGGCAAACGATCTTGTCGGGGTCGACGAACCGGCCCTCGATCAGATCGCTCAGCGAATCGGGCGAACGGCCGTACTCCAGGCGGTAGAAGAGCGAGGCGTTGTTGAGCATCACCAGATTGCTGAAGCATTGCAGGCGGCGTTTCTCCGAGATCTTGGCCGCCGGGCCGATGAGTCGCCGGATCGTCGCCTCGGAAGCGAAGAAGTAGCCCGAATCGGCGGCGTCGGGCGGGGGTAGAATCGTCGTCACGTACCGGTAATCGAGCGCCCCGTGCAGATTGGGAACCAACCCCTCGACCGCGTCGATCACCCGGCGGATCGCCCGATGCGAGTTGGAGT
>JABMRP010001328.1 GCA_013202535.1 Planctomycetota bacterium | reverse complement strand
TGCCGGTCGCCGTCATCGGCATGTGCGCCGGTGGACAGGCCCAGACTCGACTCAACTTCGAGCAACTAGGCTTTTCGACCGCTGCCTATATTCGCGAATCGCAACGGTTGGGACTGGGCGACGTCCAGGACTCGACCAACACAGCGTTCATACCATCGTACGACCAAAAGATTCCCCAACTGCACACGAAGAAGAAAAAGGAACTTGGCCTTCGCACCGCCCGTTGGGCGTTGAAGACAGTGTACGGTTACGAGGAGATCGTGTGGGACACTGCGAATCTGGCTTCGGCGGTGCGCGAAGGCGACGGCATGTTATTGACGTTCGACAAGGCAGTTCGCGTTGACGACTTTGGCTCTGAAATCGAAGGATTCTCAATTGCGGACGAGTCCGGTGTCTTCTATATGGCGACCGCAATAGCTAAACGCGTCAAAGAAAGAGAACTCCAGAATAAGCAGATCTTCGTTTCCAGTCCGCTGGTAAAAGAGCCGGCCGCTGTGCGCTATGCCTGGGCGCGGTCCCCCATGGGGAATCTCAAGGTCAACGGCATGCCATGGCAACCCTTGCATAGCTTTCGCACCGACACGATCGACTTTACTCCCGAAGTTGCCCATCAGGACCCCGACGGGCCGCCGAAGAACGCCGAAGCGATCAAAGCCCTGAAGACTGAGGCTGCCACGGCACTCAAGGCAAGGCTCGACGCCTCACAAGGAACTCGCCCGTAGGCCAAGACAGCGTTTAGGTTTAGCAACGCGTTGTTTTGAGGATGTGATGAACTCGTACTAATGAACTTGCGATGAGATGAGCGAGCCGATGACTATGCGAACAAAATATCTATTTCACGCTATCAGCTTCCTGCCCAGCCCGTATAGCCGGATGCCGGACAACGCACCATACAAGAAGAACCTCGGCGGCAGTTGGCGGGCCCATGCCATGCCCGGCGGGCACGAGGGCATCCGCCGCCAGATCGACCTGGACAACAACGGCCGTGCCGACGTGATTGTGCCGTTTGGCGAATGGCACTGGGGCTCGGATTCGATTCTGTTCCTGATGGAAGGGCCGTGAAACCGTTGAGGAGAAATCACGGCTTACAGTTGAATAGGGAAATGTGCCTGAAGCGCGACATGGAAGCCAAGTATCGCCAGGTCCACGCTGACAGCCGCCCCGGCGTCCGCGACCTGCTGTCCAAGTACGGCATGCAGAACTTCTCGATCTTTCTGACTGAAATCGATGGCGAGCTGTACGAGTTCGGCTATTATGAATACGTTGGCGACGACTTTGAGAAAGACATGGCCGAGATGGAGAAGGAGCCGCGCACCGTTGAATGGTTGAAGATGTGTGACCCGATGCAACAGCCGCTGCCCGGTGAAAAGAGCTGGCGGCAGATGGAACGGGTTTACTTCAATCCGTGATGCGTCTGCCAATGGAGAAACAAGAAAAGCGACTGGCAAAGGGCCCAAGAAGAAGGAACCACCCGGTTATCTCCGAGGTCAAGGACGTCGACGGCGATGGCAAGCCGGACATCTTCCGCTGCCGCAGCGAGCATCCCGGCGCGCGGATCGAACGCCTCCGCTACGACGACGGCTCGGTCGTCTGGGAGAGCGGACCCATGGGTGCCCTGCACGGCGACGAGAGCCGCCTGCCCGTGTTCGACCTGCACGGCAACGGACGTTTCTCCGTGCTGCACGCCACCAAGGATGGCACATGGTGCATCAACGCACAGACCGGCGAGACCGAATGGGCCGCCACCGACGGCCGTGGCGATATCGTCGTCGGTCACTTCCTCAACAAGAAAACCCAGGCGGTGGTCGTCCGCGACGGCGGCGTACTGCGCTGCTACGACCACACGGGCAAGCCCGCCTGGACGCACGACGCGAAGCCCGGCAATGCCTACTCCCACGAGATGGGCCGCTGCGACGTCGACGGCGACGGACTGGACGAGATCTTTCCCAACTGGCAGACGCTGACCATGGGCCTGCGCGGCGACGGCAAGGTGCTGTGGGAAGACCGCACCCAGAGGCACCACAGCGACTTCGTCGATTACGGCGACATCGACGGTGACGGCCGGGTCGAGGTGATCTACGACCACGAGGGCTGCAACGCGGCGAAGGGGCCTATCTACGTCGTCAAGCCGCTTACCGGGAAAACCAAGGCAAAGATCGACTACCGCAAGCAGGGCGTCGGTCACGCCCAGAACATCGCCCTGGGCAACTTCGACAAATCCGGCAAGGACCTGGAGATCGCCTTCTGCGAGAAGGGCCGCAACATCTACCTGTTCGACGCAGCGGGCGAGCTGGTGTGGAAGCGGCCCGT
>JABMRP010001327.1 GCA_013202535.1 Planctomycetota bacterium | reverse complement strand
TGGGAAGGCCGTTCTTCTCCATATCCCCGATTCGTCGACCGGCAACGCCTCTACTGTAGATTCCCATCGCCCGGCGGTCAACGGTCTGGGTACTGGAGACTGGCTATGAACCCCTTGTGTTGAGGGGTACGATACGGGTCGCGGGAACGCTGAATCGGGGGGCCAAGCCCACGGCTGGCATCCCGTGGGTCGAAAGAAAGGGCATAACGGCCACGCTGCAAATGCGATCCCCGGGCTTGGATGGATTATTGGCGGATGGCCCCGTTCGGACGTCCCGCCACTACGGCCGCAGGCACAGCGGGGCGGAGAGTTCGTAGACGAGGCAGGGGTTTTGTTTCTCTTGGGGGAAATTTGCCTCGACGTACCGGGGTATGTCCACCCGCAGGGATGCAAAGGCGGATTTCACGGTGATCGGCGCGTCGCCGCTGGTCAGCATCGCGCCAAGGAAGTGGGCCAAGACGCTGTTCTTGCGATCCTTGCACTCGAACGCCGTTTCGCTGGATGAAGCGGAGGCCAGCATGGCGATCTCGCGACGACTGGAGTCCTTCGCCCAATTCGGCTTGCGGTCGAGGAAGTTGAAAGGGGCGCGCTTCTCCGGTCTTCTCGGGGCGCCCTTGGTGCCGTCGAGGATGCCGGCCGAATGGCACGCATCGATGATCAATACCACGCGGCGATTCTTCAAGTGGCGTTCGATCCACTCGCCGAACGTATCGTCCAGGAGCATCGTGCCGGCAATCTTGTCGTAGTCGAAGCAACCGTCGTAAGGGATCAGGAATTCGTCGAGTGCGTCTTCGCTGCCGGGAATCCTGCTTTCGTCGCCATTGCCGTCGCTACACTGCGCCCCGTGGCCGCTCCAGAAGATCAGCACATCGTCGCCTTCTCGCGTCGATTGGGCCGCCGTTTCGCAGATCGCCTTTCTGATATTCTCCAGCGTCGCCTCTTCGTTTTGCAGGACGATCACACGGTAAAACCCGCAGGTCCCCTTCAGAGCCTCGCAGATCGCCATGGCATCGCTGTGGCAGACATGCAGGGATGGAATCCTGTCGTCTTGATACCGGCTGATTCCAATGAAGATTCCCACGCAACGGCGCTCTCCGCGCGGCCTGGGAATATCGCTGGGGCCATCGACGGTCAGGACGTTGACCCGGTGCATGGCCCAGGCACCCGCTGTCTCTTGCCAAGTCGGCGGCAATGGCTCGCCGCGTTCGACGGCCGAGACAAAGGCTTTCTTCTCGGCCAGCGCCACGATCCGCTCCTCCGGCACGTCTTTCTCGGTAACGACCAATTGTATCCACTCGTTTCCCACCGGGGACGTAATCCGCAGGTCACACCGCCTCGGCTCGCTGTCCGGGGACACGGCATGACGGGTCCCGCAAGGGCCGGGAAGCAGGCACGTTGTCTTACCGTCTGATCCACGATAGAGCACATAGGCGAATCCGTCTCGCTCCGAACTTAACGTGACGCGCATCTCGTCGCCAACGCAGAAGACCTTCGGAGGACGGTCGGTGTGTTTGAGGGGATGAATTCCCAGATGAACGACGAAGTCCGCGACCCGCGGGGACTTATCGAGGAGCGACTGCCTATCGGTTCTCGTCGTCTGTTCGGCCGAGAGCCCCGCCCATGCGGCGAGGCATAGGATCGATCCGACGGCGGTCGCGACCACTCGTCTCTTCATCGAACTCCCCCGTTCCTTTCCGCTTCATGAGGTTCCGCTTGATGGGATTCCCCGTCGGTCGAGCCGTGGGCCAGATGCAATTCGATTTCCTCGCGCAGGTCAACGTCGTCGGAGATTTCCAGGATCTTTTTCCATATCTGGACGGCTTCGGAGTGACGGTCCAATTGTTCGAGGCACATCGCCATGTTGACGTGCCCCGCCACGCCGGTCGAATCATCGCCGACGGCCTGCTGGAACCATTTCAGGGCAGCGATCTTGTCGTCCTCTTGGACAAAGGCGATGGTTCCCAAGCCGAGCATCGCTTCACGATTCCCCGGTTCCAGCCGAAGCGCTGCTTCGAACTGCTCCTTCGCCGGATCCCACCGGTTTCCCGCAAGCAGGAATCGGCCGTAGTCGTTCACGAAGGAAACATGATCGGAGTATTCATCGGCGGCCGCTTCGAATCGTGCTCTCCTGGCGGACCAGTCGGGGCCCATCGCGGGCATGCCAGCCCCCCCCATTTTGAAGTTGCCGCCGTTGAGTTCATAGCCTCGATCTCTCAACGAGCCGAGGCGTTCGGCGAACTCGCTGAGGTCGACCGCGTCGGAGCCCGGCTTGTCGAGACGAGCCACTTCTGGGCCGGTCCGGTCCGTCGACAGCGAGATGAACACACCCAGGGCAAGGCTCCCGGCCAGCGCCAAGGTTGCCGCGCGAAGGACGGTGCGATGTCTGACGCGAGAAGTTGCACCGGGCGGTGCCGGCTGGGGCCCACCGGCAGCGGCCGAGGAAAACGGCCCCCGGGCGATCGTATTCGGAGGCTCCTCGGGTGGAACAAAATCAACGACAACTTCCGCGGGGGCATCGATCACGCCCTGCCGCAGCATCTCGGCCAACTCGTGCCGGCAATACGGGCAACGGGCAAGATGGTCGAGGATCTCTTCTTCTTGCCGGCGACTAATCTCGCCCAACGACCAGCAGGTCAGGAGTTCTTCGTCGTCGACGAAGTGGGGCTCGTCGGCATTCGGTCCCGAGCCGGCCGCGGTCCGAAATAGATCGAGCAATTCCTCACCCGATGGAACGACATGATCGCGATTTGTCGGGAGGTTCATCGCGATGCCTCCTCTTTTCCGAGTTTTTTGCCCTTTCTCGGTTCCGAAGCGGTGAGGGCCTGATACAGTGCATCGGCAAGCGTTTTCAGCTTGCCCTGGTTCAGCAAGACCTCAAGCCGTTTTCGGAAATGTTCGTCCGGTTCGGCGGTTGCCTTGCCGGACGGTAGCCCGTCCGTCCGTTTTCCCGGCGCGCCCGGAATCCACGCGTCGCGAATCCATTGGATCACGGTGTTTTTGTGTTTCTTCAAACCCTGCATCAAAGGGCTTCCCAGTCGCTGCGAGCCGTGCCCCGGTCGTATCAAGTCGACGACCATTGCACCGTACCGGCTGCCGGCGCGGATTTCCTCGGCCCGCTCCAAGAGAAGTTCGCGGACTTTGCCGGCAGCCTGTCGCAACAGCCGGGATGCGTGGCCGGAGTCAACGCCCACGACTCGCGCGATCCGATTGCCTTCGACCTCCTCGACAAACTGCAAGTAGAGCAGAACTCGATGCCTGGCCGACATCCTGGGCAGCACGTCCTCGATCAAGCGGCCCAACAACTCCGCCGAGGAAACGGGTGGGGGCATCTGTCGCTGGGAACGACGGTCGACGGGATCCTCGGGCAGGCGACCCGCTCGGGCCGGGCTGGGCGCCCGATACCTGGTGGAACCGGCACGCAAACCCTCGGATGCGGTTTCCGGCGACCGGCCGTCAGCGGGGGCGGTCACATCGGTTGCCGGCTGTTGGGTCGGTTTCTTGCGTCGGGGACCCCGTGGCCGAACCGCATTGCGGACCACGGTACCTAGCCAAGACCGCAATCCGCACTTGCCGTGAAATCGATCGAGTTTTGCCGCCCGATCGGTGAATCCGGCCAACTCTTCGATGAATTCGTTCCACCAGTCGTCCGGATGTTGGGCAATCTTCGCGTTGGTCTTAATGGCCATCCCGACGGCGAACGCGCGGAAATTCTCATGGAGATGGGCCAGTGCCCGATCTTGTCCGGTCAGCGCGGCTTGGGCCAAGACGACGTCCCTCAGCGGGTCTCCGCCCAAATCGCCGCCCCGCAGAAAACCGCGGCCCTGGCGGATTCGCGAGGCCACTTCCTGGCCGTCCACGGGCGTTCCATCCGCGTCGTCCACCGCCTGGGACCAGTGGTGACGCCAGCAGTTCCACAGCCGCCGCATATGATTGCCGTAGTCCCGGTGACCGGCGGCGATTTCCTCATCGCAAAAAAGTGGGGAGTATTCTCGGAGCCACTGTTCCATTCGCGCAACCAGCATGTGGCAGCCTTTCTTCCAGCGAGTCATCCGTGGCTGTCGCCGAAGCCATGGCCGGTCCTCCTCGAACATTGCCAGTAGACCGGTGTTCGCATTCACGTCGTTTACTTGCACGGAAGACTCCCTGCGGCCACCAAGATTGCGCCGTTTGTCGAAAAACGGCACCCGATTTTTCCCAAACATCCTGCTCAGAGCATATCCTGTCCAGTATACACCCCCGACTCGGGGTGTGCTTATAGTCCAGAATGCCATGAATCAGCCGGGGTTCCCGTCGGATAGTCGCGGAAGATGCCACACATGGGCTACGGGCGGTGAGGAATGCCCCCCGGACGCGGAAACATGCCCCCGGGAGGGAACGGTCTGCCCGGAATCGGACGGGTCGGCATTACCGGCCAGACTCTGCCGCATCTGGTTGTCGAGCGTTTGGGAAGCGGTGCGATTGTCGACAGAGCAAAAGAAAGGACAGGGATGAACACCGCCCGCACCAAGGTTGCCCGGACAAAAAATAGACAATCGCCAAGAAATGTCTGGAAAAACCTGTCAATTGCTTGACTTGGGGGGGGACAGTTTATGGTGGATAATCGCTGGAACTTGGAATCGGTCCAGGCTCGCCCAAAGGGGCAAGGGAATCACGGGCGGTGCTTACGTCGTGCGCGTGCGTGGTTTTGTGCCGCCCCACGGCGACGTGCCCGGCAAGATGCTCTTTACGGAATACAAACAAACCATCGAACTGCCGACCGCCGATTCGCGGCAAGAAATCGCCGTTCCCGCCTCGGCCCGTGCTAAATCCGAATCTTTGCCGGATTCTACCTAGTGCTTTCAATCGACAACGGATTCCGCTATCAGCATTCGAATCGGACAGCAAAACGCCGGGCACGAATGCCTGGGCTAAACCGGTCTCCCACGAGGGAGAAGATGGGGCGGTTTCCGCTCATTTACCCGTCGCAGGCTAACACGATCACCCCTGCCGCAGAACCAAACGCCCGCCGACCACTTCCGCCAGAATCGCACCGGGGAACGTCTGTTTGCATGCCGGGCAAGGGGAATCGTCGCGGTCCGGCATGGCCATCGCGGCCAGCGATTCCCATTGCGCAAATCCCATCGACTGCATCGGCCAGCGGCGGTCTTTCCACACGGCCATCAGCAACTCGCGCACCAGGTAACGCGGCCGCGACGCCAACTCCGCCAGATCGATGCGAAGGACGGCCGGCTCGTCGCGCGTAACGCACCGCTGGAGAAGTTCCTCGACCAACACGTCGATCACCCCTTGCGCTTCTCCGGCCAGCGTGCCCAGACGCAGCAGGGCCTGGCCGACGTCGGCGTTGAACTGCCGAGCCAAGAGCGGCAGCAGTTCGTGACGGATGCGGTTACGCGTAAAACGCGGGTCCCGATTGCTCGAATCCTCACGGTACGGCTGACCGATCGTCTGGAGATAGGCGACCAACTCCTGGTGATGAAACGACAGCAGCGGCCGCAGTAGCGTGGTACACGGGTCCAGCGCACGAGCTCGACGCATGCCGCTCAATCCGCCGATGCCCGTCCCGCGGAGAATGCGATGGAGGATCGTCTCGGCCTGGTCGTCGGCCGTATGGGCGGTGACGACATAACGGGCGCCGCACCGGGCGGCCGTTTCGTGAAGAAACGCGTATCGGGCCCCCCGGGCGGTCGCTTCGGGGCCCTCGCCACCGTTGGAGCCCTCCGGCGGTGTCGTATCGGTCCGAGCGAAAGTGCCCACCGTGCAGGGGACGTCCAGTTGCCGGCAAAGCCGTTGGACCATGTCCTGATCGGCCCGGGACTCATCGCCTCGCAACTGATGATTGAAATGGGCGGCGATCAATTGCCCCCGCCCCCGGTCTCGGACCGCAGTAGCCAATCGCAGCAGGGCTACGCTGTCGGCCCCCCCGGAAATGGCGAGGATCACGGTGAGGTCTCGCCAATGGAGGGGGTTCCAGGCGGCGGCGAAGCGTGCTTCGGGGGTTTGCGATCCGTTCATTGGAAGTATGGCTGGAATATGTTTTTTCATAAGGAGTTACGACAATTTCGCGAGAGACTTCGTCGCGGCCCAGCGTCCTGCGGCCCAGGGCGACTGCGAGAATCGCTTCACGCACGGGGCCTCGGACTGCCGATAAACTCCTCGTGAATTGCCCACCTTACGCCAGCCGCTCCCGGTACGACATATTTAGCTCGAAATGGGGAGTTCTGGTGTCGGCGACTTGCAGTATACGCCAGGTGCGACAATAATGGCAGATGCACTGGACCGGTCGGTTTGCCGTTGGCACCCCCGCTGGTCCGACGCACGTTACGATAGAAAAAACCCGAATGCAGAGTGACTATCGGTGACCCCAGAAAGTTGGGGGCCGGCCGAGTTGTGGTTCGATTGCGAATTCCCAACGGGATCTGTGTCTCTGGGCAGCAAGAACAAAACCACCCCGCGACTGGGAGGTGTGAGGCAATGTACTGGCTAACGATCGTTCTTCGCTATATCGTCGCCATGGTTTTTGGCGAGTCGAAGATCGGCCACTGGCCGTGGTTGCAAAGGCAATGGGCGTTGGCTCCGGTGCCGCCGAAAGGCGATTCGCGCCGTTGTGTGCCCGTTGGCCGTCACCTTCGGTACGGCGGTTTGACGCACGTTGATTCCCAGTGGAGTAAGTTTGGTAGTCTGTCCGACTGGTATCTGGCGGATATCCCACCGGCGGAAGCTCCCCTAAAGGGGGAGCCGCACGCCTGGGAACGTCATGGGCCGGTACGGTAAGGGCTGCCGGTCTGACTCGGCGCCACCAGCGCCCATGCAGAGCCCCGGCGACTCGTAGGAAGCGGAATTCAAGTTGAACGCCGGTCGTTCCCTCATCTCTTCTCCGGTCGACAGTCGGCAACACCCGGCAACGAAGCCCACCGGCGAAGTTGTCTCGGGGGGGTTGGCTTGTTGCCATCAGTCACTTTGCTGCCCTAAGACGAAGACGGGGAGCCCGCCGTGACTGTTGGACAACCCATGCTCCTTGCCGATTTGCCGCTGGCCCTGACCGGCGGCGACGCGACTCTCGTGATCGGCATCGCTGCGGCAGCGGCCGTAATGACCTTCGTACTGGTCAAATTTCTCGATCATCTGCGTCGCCGGGATGCCGAACGCGACTCGCAGGAAATCGTGGCCCGGGCCGAGCGAGAGGTGGAGAATCGCCGCAAAGAGGCCGAGCTGGAGCTCAAGGAAGCGGCCCTGCAACAGAAAGCCGAAGGCGAGAAGGAACTCCGCAAGCTTCGCCGGGAGTTGCACGAACGCGAGCGGATGCTCGACCGCCGCCAGGATACCCTGGAGAAACAAGCCGACCAATTGCAGAAGCAGGAAAAGATCGTCGAGGGCACGCAACGCAAGCTGACCGAGCGGATCCAGGATGCCGACAAGCGCAAGGACGAACTCTCCAAACTCGTCGACCTGCAGCGGCAGACCCTCCACGAGCTCAGCGGACTGAGTCGGGAGGAGGCCACCTCGCGGTTGTTGGAGCTCCTGGAGACCCAGTTGCGCCGCGAATCCGGCGCGCTGGTGATGAAGTATGAGAAGCAGGCCGCCGAAACGTGCGATCAGAAAGCCCGGGAAGTGCTGCTCACCTCGTTGCAGCGATATGCCGCCGCGCACACGGCCGAGACGACCACCAGCACGATCGACATCCCCAACGACGAGATGAAGGGCCGGATCATCGGCCGCGAGGGGCGAAACATCCGCGCCTTCGAGAAGGCCACCGGCGTGGACGTCATCATCGACGACACGCCCGGGGTGGTGATCGTCAGCGGGTTCGACATGATTCGCCGCGAAATTGCCCGGATCTCGCTCGATAAGCTGATCGCCGACGGGCGAATCCACCCCTCGCGCATCGAGGAGATCGTTACCGCCACCCAGCGCGAGATGGATCGCCACATCCAGAAGCTCGGCACCGAAGCCTGTCAGGAGGTCGACGTTCACGGACTGCACGAGCGGATCATCCATCTGCTGGGACGCCTCCGCTTTCGCACCAGCTACAGCCAGAACGTGTTGCGGCACAGCATCGAGGTGGCCTTCGTGGCCGGGATGCTGGCCGACGAGATGGGACTCGACGGCGCGCTGGCCCGTCGTTGTGGCCTGTTGCACGACATCGGCAAAGCCGCCGACCACGAGGCCGAAGGTGGGCATCCGAAGATCGGCGCCGATCTGCTCAAACGCTACAGCGAATCCAACGATGTGATCCGCGCGGCCGCCGATCATCACGAGAATCTCAGGGTCGACCGCCCCTACACGGCCATCGTGGCGGCCGCCGACGCCTGTAGCGCCTCGCGACCCGGAGCGCGGCGAGAAACGCTCGAACGTTACGTCAAACGGATGGAAGAACTCGAGTCCATTGCCGGCAGCTTCTCCGGCGTGGAACAAGCGTTTGCCATTCAGGCCGGCCGCGAACTCCGCGTCATCGTCAGCTCCAAGGATACCAGCGACGAATCGGCAGCCAAGGTCTGCCGCGATATCGTCAAGGCCTTCGAGGAGCGGCTGACCTATCCGGGAGAAATCAAGGTGACCGTCTTGCGCGAGACCCGCCATACGGAAATGGCGAGGTAGGGACTAGGGACTAGGGACTAGGGACTAGGGACTAGGGATCACGTCAGAAAGTGTGACGCCGTGCGGCTTCTTTTGATTGGGGATATTGTTGGTAAGCCGGGACGCCAGATCGTTACCCGCGCGCTGCCCGGGCTTCGGGAAAAAGAGAATCTCGATCTGGTGGTGGCCAACGCGGAGAACGCTGCCGGCGGATCGGGATTGACGCCCGAGATCTACGAAGAACTCATCGCCGCGGGCGTCGATTGCATCACGCTGGGCGATCACGTCTACCGGCGTCGCGAGATCGCCTCGGTCCTGCGAACCGAAATTCGCATCGTCCGCCCGGCCAACTTTCCCCCCGAGGCACCCGGCCGCGAGTTCACCGTCCTTCAGACCCGCGGCGGCTTGCGCGTCGCCGTGGTGAGTTTGCTGGGCCGGGTGTTCATGAAGCCGGTCGATTGCCCCTTTCACGCGGCCGATCGTGTTCTCGGCCTGTTGCCTGCCGGCGTACACAACATCGTCGTTGACTTCCACGCCGAGGCGACCAGCGACATGCAGCTCATGGGACGGCATCTCAACGGCCGCGTGACTGCCGTTCTGGGCACGCACACCCACGTCGCCACCGCCGACGAACAGATTTTCCCCGGTGGCACGGCGTTCCAGTGCGACGTGGGGATGACCGGTCCCCACGAGAGCATTATCGGGCGGCGAATCGATCGGGTGCTGCAAACGGCCCGAACCTGTTGGCCCACCCAGTTCGAAGTGGCCACCGAAGACGTCCGCCTGCACGGCACGATGGTCGATTGCGATCCATCGACCGGCCGGGCCAGCGCCATCCGCCGTCTGGCGGTAGACCGAGCTGAGGCCGACCGCTGTGCCGCGCTGGTCCAAACCCCTTCGTAGCATCAGGGGGGCTCCCTGGCCAGTTAGACGCTTGACCGCCCGGGCTGGGCGGATCGAAACCGGCGAGTTATTCGTCGGCCGCCCCCGAATACCTCTCCTGGGTGGAATAAGGGAAATCGGTCTTGTGGCGGGCGGGCGGCCTCGTTATGCTCCCGCCTCCTTTGATCGTCGTGGCGCGGTTCAGCGGATGAGTATCCGTAGGCGGAAAGACCGCCGGTCCTTGTCCGCTCGACCTTCCTCCAGCCGCCAAAACCATAGCGAGGTGTTCCTATGTTCCGTTGCGTGTCGCGCTGCCGCTATCTTGCCCTTCTTGCCGGGGCAGTGACGATCTTCGCCGCTGTGGGCGGCTGCAATGTCTTGACCATGGGCGTGTACCTGATCAAAGGGAACGACGAGCCCGCCGATTACGACGGATTGAAGGAAAAACGCGTGGTCGTCGTCTGTCGGCCGGTTGCCGGTATTCATTACAGCGATTCCGACGTCGCGCGAACGCTGGCCAAACAAGTCGCCGGCCTGATCAAGGAAAATCTTGGGGAATCGGTCGATGTGGTGGACCACCGCGAAGTGGAAGACTGGCTCGACAATCACCAGTGGGACGAATACACCGAAATCGGCGAAGCCTTGGATGCCCAGATGGTGGTGGGGATCGACCTGGAGGAATATCGGCTGCTGGAAGATCAGACGTTGTTCCAGGGCAATGCCTTGGCCAACGTGAAAGTGTTTGATTGCACGACCACGGGCCGCGAGGTCTACGACAATCCGATCCAAGTGCAGTACCCCAACACGCCGACCACCTACTCCGGCCAACTCCGAGACAAATTTGCGTTGGAAGGCCCGTTGGCCGGAGTAGGTGGTCGGCGTGT
>JABMRP010001326.1 GCA_013202535.1 Planctomycetota bacterium | reverse complement strand
GTTGCGTGATCTCGACCGCCTCGGGCGAAAGGTCAACTCCGTAAAGGTTCTCTTGCAGAATGAACTTCGGGATTTGCTGAGCGAGTTTCTTCGCATCGCGCTTGCCCAACTGGTCGAGGTGGCCGATGACTTCGTTGTAGCGAGCCTCGATCGCGTCGAAGGCTTGGAACAGAAACGCTCCGCTGCCGCAGGCGGGATCGATGATCTTGAGGTTCCGCAAGACGGCGAGGCATTCTCGCCAGTAGTCGGCGTCGTCGGGAACGATACCCCGATTGGCTTCTTCTTCGGAAATGCCAAACTTGACGGCCGTGGTTGCGAATCGCTGGGCAATCAATTCCTCGACCGTGTACTGCACGATCCGGCTGGTCAGTTCCGACGGCGTGTAGTAGACGCCAAGCTGCTTGCGCTTGGCCGATTGCGGCATCGTGGCGTATTGACTGGTCTTTTCGACGTCGCCAAACAGGCCCGACTCCTTGAGCTTTTCCAGTTCCGTGATCGACCGCTCGAACAAATGGCCCAGCACGTCGAGGTTCACTTCGTCGGCGAAATCGTAACCGCTGATCGAATGGAAGAAGGTCGTCCAAGGTGTGTCGGGCAGTTCGATTTCGTCGACCGCGTGCGGCGCGAACAGCCCGCCGTTGTACTTGGGGATATCGTGGGCGGAGGCGCCGACGTCGATGAAGCGAAACAGGTTCTTGAAATTCTGCCAGCGGGGATTCGTGACAGCATAAAAACCGGCCACCGTGTATGCCTTGGGAATCGTCTTCTCGGGCAGCAGTTGGCGATCTTCGCAGAAGGCGATGAAGATGATGCGGTCGAACAGACGCTGGGCCATTTCGACCGCCTCGTCCAACGGGCGATTCTGCTTGATATGCAATTCGGCAATCAGCTCGGCGCGGTTGGACGAGTAGGCATCGTAGAGTTTGTCGCCGACCTCCCGTTGGCGTTCGGTCGATTGTTTCAGTAAGGCCACCGCGCGAGGCGGACCGAGAAGCGACTTGTCGATCAAACCCTGCCGGTGAAACAACGCGTAAAACTGCAGGAACGTTTCGAAGCCGCGCAACGATTGCAGCGTGAAATGTTCGTAGGCGCGTTTGGTCGAGGCCCGCTCGTAGAGTCGGAAACTGACGATGTTGGAGACGATGCCCCAGCGGCACTCGGGGGGCGTGTTGACCAGATAATCCCAGCATTGGGCCACGGCCGTGCGTCCGTTGCTGCGGTCGCGGTCGAGGTGGACTTTCGGGCCCTTGAGTTCGATCACCGCCAGGGGCTTGTAGCTCTCCGTCTGGCCAAAAAAGCCGAGAATCGCGTCGGGCGTTTCACCGGCAATTTGATGATGCTGCTCTCGGTGCCAGACATCCGCTCCGTCGAGTGGTCCGACGTAGCCGAGCGCATCGCCGAACACCTCGGCCAAGAACTCGCCTTGCATCTGGGTTTCCGTGAGTTTTGCCAGCCGACCGGAAGTCTCTAAATCGGCCCACTTCACGAGCACGGCGTGGGCGGCTTTTAACTCGTCCTCGTCGAGCCGCTTGTCGCTGGCCGCGTCCTTTAGAAAACGCGCCAAGATGAGGCGGTCCGTCTTGGGCTGACGCAGCGCAACCACCGAACCGATGGGGAAGAGAGCTTTCTGAGCCATTTTTTCAAGGCGGTCCGTGCATTGGTTCTTATCGCATAACGTATCCACGTCGCGCAAGCAGACATAGTCGACGATCGCCCGCCAGCATATCGGCCGCGCCGACCCCCGTCAACAGGTTCCCTCTAACCACCAGCCGCGTCCATGCCTCCTATTCCCCGTGGATGGTCAGAACGAAAAAGGAGTGCGATGTACTCGCAGGCGGCGTCCAAATCGTTCAGCGCTCGGGGTGACCAGATCAGTTCAGCCATTTTCCCAGCCGGCGTTTGGCTTCCTCGTGATCGACGCCTTCCCCGGCGTCTAGCTGCCTAAGGCCCTCGTCCACCTTTTGGCGGAAGTACAACTCCGCCATGATGTCCGCGACCGACGCATCATCCGGGAGCCGCTCGATCATCTCGATAACGGCCTGCTTCGTGCTGGGGCACATGAGCTGATCCTCACAATGTCTGGCCGACCGGAAAGTCTCACTGGCATTCTACAATGCG
Source organism: Planctomycetota bacterium (assembly GCA_013202535.1). Taxonomy (GTDB): domain Bacteria; phylum Planctomycetota; class Planctomycetia; order Pirellulales; family Thermoguttaceae; genus JABMRP01. The sequence continues at coordinate 3,624 of JABMRP010001326.1, read as the reverse complement.
ACCTCGGTCACGACAACCCGAGCCCTTTTAGCGTCGTCGGACGCGTAAAGTGTCCACGCTGGGGATCGGTTTTCGGCGAGAAACTTTGCCCATGCCGGGCCACCGGGAAACGCGTGTCTTCACGGCCCATCGGATCGGGAATCCGGGGTGAAACGATCGTTTCGGGCCGGTTCGCCTCGCAGGCGAAGGCCCGCCGTCCGAAGCCCTTCGGCCCGACCAACTTATGGACTCCGGGCATCCGCATCGGTAGAATCCCTGTCGCGTTATACCCCGTCGCGTTATATCCCGAGACCACGGAACACGGTCGAATCTCACGATGAGCGAACGAATTGCGGACAGCCTTTGCGATTTTGTCGGCGGCACCCCCTTGATGCGGTTGAGTCGCTTTGGCAAGGACCTGCCCGGCGAGATCGTCGGCAAATTGGAAATGCACAATCCGCTGGCCAGCGTCAAGGACCGTATCGGTCTGGCGATGATCGAGCAGGCGGAAGTCGACGGCCTGATCGAACCGGGCGGAACGATCATCGAACCGACCTCAGGCAACACGGGCATCGCCCTGGCGTGGGTCGCCCGAGTGCGGGGCTATCGGCTGATTCTCACCATGCCCGATACGATGAGCGGCGAGCGACGCCGAATCCTTTCGATCCTCGGCGCCGAGCTTGTCTTGACGCCCGGCCGGGAGGGCACGCGGGGGGCTATCGACCGCGCCGAGCGACTGCAAGCGGAGATTCCCGGCTCGTTCATCCCCCATCAGTTCGACAATCCGGCCAATCCGGCCATTCATTACCGCACCACCGGCCCGGAGATCTGGAACGATACCGGCGGTGCGATCGACTATCTGGTAGTCGGCGTGGGCACCGGTGGCACGATCTCCGGCGCGGGAGGCTATCTCAAGGAGAAAAACCCGGCGATTCGGATCGTCGCCGTCGAACCGGCCGATTCCCCGGTCCTCTCGGGCGGTCTTCCGGGACCCCATTTGATCGAGGGCATCGGCGCCGGCTTCGTGCCCGATATTTACGACGATCAGGTCGTCGATGAAGTCATTCCCGTAACCAACGACGACGCCATTGCCACGGCGAAACGGCTGGCCAAGACCGAAGGCCTGCTGGCCGGCATCTCCAGCGGCGCCAACGCCTTCGCCGCGAGCCAGGTCGCATCGCGGCCCGCCAACGCCGGCCGGCGGATCGTTACCATCATTTGCGACACGGGCGAACGTTACCTCAGCACCGGTTTTCTGTAATGGTCAGTGCGTAGCGTACTCTGAATACCCGTAAACCATAAAGGAGGGGCGTCATGCAGCGGCGTATCACCAATCTCCGGCGCAGCGACGACGAAGTGGTCAAGGAGGGCGGCCTGCTGTTGGATTTCGATGAAATCGCCCGGCATGGCAAGATGACGCTCGAGGAGTCCAAGGTCGCCAAGGCCTACGGCGTCTACACCACGCGCCACCCCAATTACTTCATGGCCCGCGTGGTCGTGCCGGCCGGTGTGTTGACCACTTCGCAGGTGCGCGGCCTGGCGAAGATCATCAAAGCCTACGCCCAAGGCCGTATCTGCCTGACCACGCGCCAGGCCGTGCAGTTTCATTATCTGCGTCTGAATGATCTGGCGCCGATGATGCGCGATCTGGCCAAATACGGCCTGACCGCGTTTCACGGTTGCGGCGACAATATCCGCAACACGGCGGCTTGCCCCTGGGCTTCCGTTTGTCCGCACCGGCGGTTCGACGTGCTGCTCGACGCGCGCGAGACGGCCGAGACCATCAATTCCTGCCGCGATCTCGACAACCTGCCCCGCAAGTACAAGGTCACCTTCTCCGGTTGCCAGGGCAATTGTGCTCAGCCGCTGATTAACTGCGTGGGCGCCGTGGCCATCGTTCGCAAGAGAACCGACGGCAGCGAAGAGACCGGCTACCGCGTGATGATCGGCGGAGGCATGGGCTGGCGGCCGTGGGTGGGAGAACCGCTCTACGGATTCGTGCCGAGAAACAAGATCCGGCCGCTATGCCGTGCCGTTACGATGCTCTTTCGCGAGCACGGCGACCGCTTCGACCGCAGCATGGCCCGGCTCAAAGTCGCGTTGGAACAACTCGGCATCGACCGCTGCCGCGAGATCGTCGAAGGATTTATGGACGCCGAGGGGGTCGACTACAGTCTGTTTGAGGCGGCGTGGGTCGAAGATTGCGGTCCGCCGATACCCGCGCGCCCGTTGGCCGAGGCGAATCCGGTGGGCGACGACGGCAAGGCCATCGCCCGGATCATGGTGCCCAAGGGCGAGATCGACTTCCACTCGCTCAAGCGGATCGCCGAACTCAGCGAACAATACGGCGACAAGTACGTCTATGTTACCAACCGCCAGAACTTTGAACTGCAAGGCGTCGATCCGGCCAAATTGCCCGAGTTGCAAAGCGAGATCGACAAGCTGCCCGTTGCCCACGGAACGTTCTTCGGGCTGGACGATATCGTGCCGTGCGTCGGCACCACGTATTGCCCGCTGGCCGTTACCGAAACTCGCCGCATGTACGACATGCTCGGGGGCGTCGTGAAACAGGAGAAATACGACGCCATTCGCGACCGGGCGATCATCAACATCACCGGCTGTCCCAACTCTTGTTCGCCGTACCATATCGCCGACATCGGTATGCGCGGCATGCGCATTCGCGAGATTCAAGGGTCGGCCGAGGGTTATGAAATCCGTCTGGGCGGCACGCAAGAACGTTTCGGTCAACCGTTGGGTGAGTTCAAGACGGAGGACTGCCCGCGCGTGGTCGAGAAGGTGCTCGATACCTATCTCGAATTGGCCGGCAATCCGGAAACGCTGGCCGAGCACGTCGCCGGCGCGGGCGTCGAACCGTATCGTCAGGCCGTCGAGTCGCTACGGATCCGATACGATCTGGCGCCCAAGCCGGCCGAGTTCTCGGAGTTTACCGGCAAGGGTTGCGCGGCGGTGGATCTCCAGACCATGGCGCGCGACATACCGTGCCAGGCGGCTTGTCCCGCCGGGACCAACGTGCCGGAGTACATCCGCCAACTGGTGCTGAAGAACCCCGACGCTTCCTACCGCATCAATCAGGAGGACAACGTCTTTCCCGGCGTGTTGGGGCGCATCTGTACGCGACCGTGCGAGGGGGCCTGCCGCCATCAATGGACCAACACCAACGGGCCGGTGACCATCTGCCACCTGAAGCGTTCGGCGGCCGACGGCAAATCCCAGCCCGCCGCTCCACTGCCGAAGTGGTTCGACGAAGCGACCGGCAAACGAATCGCCGTAGTCGGCGGCGGCCCGGCCGGTCTGACCGCGGCGCGCGAACTTGCCCGCCTGGGCCATGCGGTCGAGATCTTCGATCGCGAGCCCGTGCTCGGTGGCCAAATGGCCTGGGGGATTCCCGCGTTTCGCCTGCCACGCGACGTCGTGCAAGAGGAAGTGCAGGGGATCGTCGACAGCGGCATGGAAGTCCATCTCGACCAACACGTCGACCGCCGGCGCCTGACCGAAATGGCCGAGCAGTTCGACGCCGTGCTGGTGGCCGCCGGTGCGATCCGCGGCATTAAGCTGACGATCGACGGGTTGGACGAGGGCGCGGAAGTGGTCAGCGGTTACGATTTCATGAAGCGTTACAACACG
>JABMRP010001325.1 GCA_013202535.1 Planctomycetota bacterium | reverse complement strand
GTCTGGTCGTCGGCGTTGGTGACGAAGTGGGGCGAGAGGAAGCCACGGTCGAACTGCATCCCCTCGACGACCTCGACGGAGGTTTCCGCCTGGCGTCCTTCCTCGACGGTAATCACGCCGTCCTTGCCGACGCGAATGAAGGCATCGGCCAGCACTTCGCCGATCGACGGATCGTTGTTGCCGGCGATCGTGGCAACCTGCATGATCTCTTTTTTGTTCTTCGGGTCGACCGGGGTGGCGAGTCGTTTGACGGCCGCCACGACCGCGTCGGTTGCCTTCTGAATGCCGCGTCCCAGCGACATCGGGTCGGCCCCGGCGGCAACCATTTTCAGCCCTTCTTTGTACATGGCCTCGGCCAGTACCGTGGCGGTGGTGGTCCCGTCGCCGGCGACTTCGTTGGTCTTGCTGGCCGCCTCTTTGACCAATTGGGCGCCGAGGTTTTCGCAGGCGTCGTCCAGGTCGATGTCTTCGGCCACGGTCACGCCGTCCTTGGTTACTTTCGGGGCTCCCCAGCCTTTATCGAGGACTGCATTGCGTCCTCGCGGGCCGAGCGTGCTCTTGACCGCCCGAGCCAACTTGCTGACACCGGCAGCCAACGCCTGACGGGCCTCGTCTGCAAACACTAACTGTTTTGCCACCGCGGATTCCTCCTGTTGCTGGCGAAAACTGTCGATTTCACCCGGACACCCAATGGCAGGGATTCTTGACCGGGCGTTGAGTTTCCTGTAATTCCGTCTTGGTAAGTAGACCGCGACCACAATTGGCAGCCGGCGGGACATTTTCTCTCTTGTATTGCAAGCCGCGTGCCAAGAAAAAGTGAAAAGACGTAAGTCGTGTGGTAACGGCATGTTACGACTTCCGTTATAGATCGCCTCGGAGACGCCTCTTCCGAAGGTAAAGTGTTGCCGTGCCAATTTGGCAGATTCCGCCGCCAGAGCGCTTAGCCCGGATTATTCTCGAATCCACAAAGCCAAGGCAGATCTTCACCGCAGAGACGCGAAGGGCGCAGAGACTGCTCTTCTCTGCGCCTTTCGCGTCTCTGCGGTGTGTTCCCTACGGGATTTGCGCGGCGTTTTGGGTAAGATGGCCATAACCCATCGTTATACAAGGCATTACAGCCGCCGTAAGCGGACTGATGAATAATCCAGGCGAAACTTCTTCCCGATTGGAATGACGACCTGTCAAATTGGCACACCGTCCAATCGAGGGATACGGGGCATGTCAAAATGGCAGTCCCGCGTTCTCTTCGCCCGAACCGCGACGCAACGTGGCGACCAGCGGAAGACGTAAGTGCCTGTCAGAAATAACTTTACGCACGCTACGCATTAGCCGTACGGCGAGTGGCACGGCCTTTGCTTATCTCCTCAGACGTGGAAGATCGGGTGCCAATACTCGATCTGACGCACCTTTGCGGAGTGAATTCGAGCGTTTTCCGGTTCGTGGAAAGTGGGCCGTCGGTCTGCTGACGGACGGTTTTCCGGCGGACAAGAAGTAATAAAAGAAGAGAAGAGAAAGGAGCACTGGAATGGCTCAAGGCGAAAAAATCATCGGTATCGATCTGGGAACCACCAATTCGGTCGTGGCCGTGATGGAAGGCAAAGAGGCCAAAGTGATCCCCAACCCCGAAGGCAACCGCCTGACTCCCAGCGTGGTCGCCTTTACCGACAAAGACGAGACACTCGTCGGCGAACCGGCTCGCCGCCAGGCGGTGACCAACCCCACGCGAACCGTCTCTTCGATCAAGCGGTTCATGGGACGTCGCCACAATGAAGTGAGCACCGAGGAAAAAATGGTGCCCTACAAAATCGTCGGCGGGGCCGAAGACTACGTCAAAGTGGGCATCGGCGACGAGGAATTTACGCCGCCGGAAATCTCGGCCAAGACGCTCCGCAAGCTCAAGGAATCGGCCGAGGCTTACCTGGGCCATACGGTCAACAAGGCGGTCATTACCGTGCCCGCCTACTTCAACGACGCCCAGCGCCAGGCCACCAAGGACGCCGGCCAAATCGCCGGGCTGGAAGTCGCCCGAATCATCAACGAGCCCACCGCGGCTTCGCTGGCTTACGGACTCGATAAGGAGAAGAGCGAGAAGATCGCCGTCTTCGATCTTGGCGGCGGAACCTTCGACGTTTCCGTGCTGGAAGTCGCCGACGGCGTTTTCCGCGTCATCAGCACCAACGGCGATACGCATCTCGGTGGCGATGATTTCGACGAGTGCCTGATCAACCACGTCGCCGAGGAGTTCAAGCGCGAGCAGGGTATCGATCTGCGCAAGGACGTGATGGCCTTGCAGCGATTGCAGGAAGCCTGCGAGAAGGCCAAACGCGAACTCAGTTCGGCGCAAACGACCGATATCAATCTCCCCTTCATCACCGCCGATGCCTCGGGTCCCAAGCATCTCCAGATCGCCATTACCCGAGCGAAGTTCGAGCAGTTGACCGATGCCTTGATCGAGCGCGTTCGCGGTCCGGTCCAGCAGGCGTTGCAGGACGCCGGTATGCAGCCGGGCGATATGGACGAAGTCGTGCTGGTCGGCGGGTCGACACGCATCCCCAAGGTGCAGGAACTGGTCAAGACGATGTTCGGCAAGGAGCCGCATAAGGGCGTCAACCCCGACGAGGTGGTTGCCGTCGGCGCGGCCATCCAGGGCGGTGTCCTGGCCGGCGACGTGCAAGACGTGCTCCTGTTGGACGTCACGCCCCTGTCGCTGGGCATCGAGACCCTCGGCGGCGTGATGACTAAGCTGGTCGAACGAAACACGACCATTCCGACCGAGAAGAAGCAGGTCTTCAGCACGGCCGACGACAACCAGCGGGCGGTGACCGTGAAGGTTTTCCAGGGCGAGCGCGAGATGGCCGTCCACAACCGTCTGCTGGGACAATTCAACCTCGAGGAGATTCCCCCGGCGGCGCGTGGAATGCCGCAGATCGAAGTCAGTTTCGACATCGACGCCAACGGCATTCTCAACGTCGCGGCCAAGGATCTGGGGACCGGCAACGAGCAGACGGTTCGTATCGAGCAGTCCAGCGGCCTGTCGGAAGCCGAGATCGAGCAGATGCGCGCCGACGCCGACAAGCACGCCGAGGACGACAAGAAGCAGCGCGAACTGGTCGAGCTGCGGAACCAGGCCGACTCGATGTGTTACCAACTCGAAAAACTTCTCAAGGAGCACGACGACAAGCTCGAAGCGGCCGATAAGGAGGCCGTGGGCAAGGCGATCGAAAAGACGCGCGACGCGGCCAAGGGCGACGATCCCGAGCCAATCAAGTCGGCTCTGTCGGAACTCGAACAGGCCTCGCACGCCTTGAGCAAGAGCCTCTACGAAGCCGGCGCCGCGCCCGGCGCGGAACCCGGTTGTGGCGGGACGTGCGATCCGGACGCGGAAGCGGCCGACGCCCCGTCGGACGATTCGGCCGGTGGCGAAGACGACGATGCCATCGACGCCGAGTTCGAGGTGAAAGACTCGTAAGCGCGACGCTTGACCGTTTAGCCCCGGCACTTGTGCCCGGCGTTCTAAATCTCGGCGCCCATGGTACCCGAGACGGCCAATGTTTCCCCTTTCCCTCCCAACGCCGGGCACAAGTGCCGGGGCTAAACTGCTCTGAACGTGCGCTCGCACCGTGTCGAACGAGAAAGGAGCCAACGAGACCATGGCATTTCAATTCGAGAAACTTACGATCAAGGCTCAAGAGGCGGTCGCCCGTGCGCAGACGCTGGCCGGCGAGCGCGGCAACCCGCAGATCGAACCGCTGCACCTGTTGGCCGCGCTGGCCGCCGAGACCGACGGCGTCGTGGCGCCGCTGTTGGAGAAAATCGGTGCAAACCGCCAGCAACTGGATCGTATCGTCGAGTCCGAGTTGGAACATCTCTCCAAGATCTCCGGCGGCGCGCCGCCGCAAGCCTCGGCAGAACTGATGGCCGTGCTGGACGCCGCCCGACGCGAAGCCGACGCGATGAAGGACGACTTTGTCTCGACCGAGCACCTGCTTCTGGCCTTGGCCAAGGTCGACGGCAAGGCGAAGAACGTCCTGCAACTCAACGCCATCGGCCAGTCGGAGATACTCCAAGCCCTGCAAACGATTCGCGGCAGCGCCCGGGTGAGCGACCAAAATCCCGAGGGTAAGTTTCAGGCACTGGAGCGTTACGGCATCGACCTGGTCGAGCGAGCCCGGCAGGGGAAGGTCGATCCGGTCATTGGCCGCGATCAGGAGATCCGCCGCGTCGTGCAGGTTCTCTCCCGGCGGACGAAGAACAATCCCGTGCTCATCGGCGAGCCGGGCGTGGGCAAAACGGCCATCGCCGAGGGGCTTGCCCTGCGGATCGTCGACGGCGACGTGCCGACGAGCCTCAAGAACAAGCGCGTCGTCGCTCTCGACCTGGGCGCGTTGATCGCGGGCACCAAGTATCGCGGCGAGTTCGAGG
>JABMRP010001324.1 GCA_013202535.1 Planctomycetota bacterium | reverse complement strand
TCGTGCTCGGCTCCACAGCACTGCTTGCAAGCAAGCAGTGGCACACAACTCTTTCAACAGGCTGCTAGATCAGGACGCTAGCCGAGATATTTCTCCCACCAGGCGAGAATCTGCTCCAGGCGGTGCATGCGCAGATCGGGAGGCCCCATGCGGCTCATCCCGTGGCTGGTCGAGCGGGGATAGCGAACCAGCCGGACCGGCACGCCGCGAAGTTTCAATGCGCTGAATACCTGCTCCGACTGCTCGATATTGCAGCGCAGATCGCCTTCGCTGTGGATAATCAGCGTCGGGGTTTTCGCCCGGCCCATGTACTTCATCGGGCTCTGCTCCCAGCGGGCTTCGGGCCGGTCCCAGGAATTGCCCGGGAAGTAGTCGTCCGGAGCCTCGACGAAATCGCTGTTACCGCCGAAGCTGACCAGATTGCTCACGCAGCGGTCGGAAATCGCGGCGGCAAAATCACGGCAATGGCCGATCGTCCAATTGGTCATATACCCGCCGTAGCTGCCGCCCATCACTCCCATCCGCTCCGGGTCGACGTAGGCCTGTTCCCGCATGAAGCGGATGACGGCCCGGACGTCGGTCCAGTCGGCGGTTCCCCACTTCCCCCGGATGGCGGCGCAATGGTCGCGGCCGTAACCCTTGCTACCCCGGGGGTTGGCGTAGAAGACAACGTAGCCGGCGGCGGCCAGCGTTTGAAATTCGTGGAAGAAGCCCGATCCGTATTGCGCGTGCGGACCGCCGTGGATCTCCAGCACGGCGGGCGCCTTGCGCCGCGAGGTTGCCCCCGGCGGCCGGACCACCCAAACCTGCACCTTGTGGCCGTCTTCCGCTTCGATCCAATGCGACTCCGGCGCGACGACTTCGCGCCGCGCCAACAGCGGCCCGTTCAGGTCGGTCAGTATCTTGGTGCGAAACTGTTTGGCGGAACATTCGGCCACGGCCACTTCGGCCAGCTTGGTCGTCGTGCCCAAGGTCAGCGCCATCCGCTTTCCGTCGGACGAGAGGTTGCCCATGTCCAGGTCGAGCGCCCCACGCGTGTGCATCGCGAGCGGTCCGCCGCCGGTGGGGATCGACGCCACGTGAGTTTCACCGTGGATGCCCAAGCGGAAGTAGATCCGCGATCCGTCGGGTGCGAACTCCAGCACCGGCGCAAAGGCCGCTTCCGAGGTATCGCCGATCGAAACGGCCAGCAGACAATGATCCCCCTCGGCCGTCAGGCTTCGCGCCGCCCCGCGCGTTGGATGGCATACAAACAGTTCCAGATTCTCGACACTATAGCTGCCGTCGCGCCCGGTGCGGCCGGCGTAGGCGATCGTCTTGCCGTCGGGCGACCAGCGCACACACGTCTTGGGCCCCTCGGGCAGACCGTCGATACCGACGGCGCGGCCGGTGGTCACGTCGATTCGCAGCAGCTCGTCCTTCCAGGGGCGGATCATCGCTTTCTTGTCGCGATTGGTTGCCACGACCAGTTGCCGCGAGTCGGGAGAGAAATCGAAGCTGAACCCGCCCATCGTGTCTTTTGCGTACAGCTTCCGATGTCGGCCCGTCGCCACGTCGACCAGATAGAGCGCATAACGCTGGGCGCCGAAATACCCGTCGCCGTCCAAGCGATACCACCAATCGTCGATCACCCGGGGCGGCTCGCTGGCTCCCGTTTCCTTGCGCGTTTTCTCCGCCTCCTGGGTCCAGTCGGCGTGTTGCGGGCGAAAACTCACGGCCAACAGCTTTCCGTCGGGCGACCAGCGGAACTCGCCCAGCGACCCCTCGGGAAATGTGGTCAGAGCCACCGCTTCGCCGCCGGCCGCGGGGAGCAGATGGATCTGAGGGCAACGTTTGTCTTCGGCGCGAACCAACGCAACTTGCGATCCGTCGGGCGACCATTGCGGCGCGCGATCGCGATTGCCGGAGGTGAACTGTCGGGGCTCCCCGCCGGCGGTGTCAACCATCCACAGATTGGTCACGTACTGGTTTTTCGCGCCGACGTGTTTCTCGACAAAGACGATACGGCTCCCGTCGGGCGATATGCGGGGTGTGGAAACCGGACGAAACTCCAACAGGTCGTCGACTGCGATGGGCCGTTTTCGCGATGCGACGGCTGGTTTTCTTCGTGTGGCGGCTTTCTTGGCCATGACAACGGCTCCGGGGACGGCGGATTCAGGGATGATCTTCCCTCATGGTAAACGCTTTGGCCCGATAGTCAATCGGGCCGGTTGCCGGAGATGGGGCATCGGCGATAGAATGGTGGTGAAGGATAACTCGACCCATGATTCTCAACGACCACGACCAACGCATACTCAACGGCGATTCGGGCGAGGGAGCCCGGATGGCCATGTCGATCCTTACGCGGATGGCCGAGGTG
>JABMRP010001323.1 GCA_013202535.1 Planctomycetota bacterium | reverse complement strand
AGCATGAAGCGATCCAACTGGGCCTCGGGCAGCGGGTAGGTCCCCTCCTGTTCGATCGGATTCTGCGTGGCCATGACGAAGAACGGCTGTTCCAGTTGATAGGTCTTTCCGCCGGCCGTAACCTCGTATTCCTGCATCGCTTGCAGCAGCGCCGCCTGGGTTTTCGGCGGCGTTCGGTTGATCTCGTCGGCCAACACCACGTTGGAGAAGATCGGGCCGTGGACAAAGCGGAAATCGCGCTGGCCCGTCGATTTGTCCTGGTCGATAATCTCCGTGCCCGTAATGTCGCTGGGCATCAAGTCGGGAGTAAACTGGATACGGCTGAAGTTCATGTGCAGCGCCTTGGCCAAGGTCGAGATGGTCAACGTCTTGGCCAGACCGGGCACGCCGATGGTGAGGCAATGCCCGCGGGCAAACATACAGATGAGCATCTGCTCGAGCATCTCGTCCTGCCCGATGATGACTTTGTGAATCTCTTTGATGAGCATTTCCCGGGCCATCGATACCCGGCGAACGGCTTCCTCGGGGCTCATTTGACCGCCGGACGAGGGCGCTGCTGTCGACATGGACTCGCTCCTTCCATCTTCTGTGGTAAGCATTTACATTAGTTGATGTGGGGGCCCATGGCAAGCTTGGACCAGATCGAGGACGCCGATGAAACCTGCTGTCAATAACACATTCCCCCTCTCCCTCTGGGAAAGGGCCGGGGTGAGGGCCGTCGGCATCCTCATTCTCCTCCTCTGCACATCGCCCGCGTCAGCCCAATCCTTCCGCGTCGCCGGCACTGAATTCGAGGCGATGCGGAAAATAGAGATCCCCTCCGGTTCGCTTCCGCCGGTGGTGGTCACGGAGTTCTACCATCACGGCCTGCTCTCGCCCGACGGGAAGAATCTCGTGGTGGTGACCAAGAACCGAAAGCTCGCCGCGACGCGGATCCTACAACAGGGCCCCGGCGACTTCTGCCGCGTAGCCTTTGAGACCGTTGCCGGCCAAACTTCCTACGATCTGCTCTACGGCGGCGATCCGCCCGACGCGGCCGAGATTCCCCCCCGGACCAACACCGACGGCCTGCTGCTGGAGACCCGCCGCTACAAGCCGTGTACGGTGGGCGATCTCGCGTCGGTGCGCGCGGCATTCGACTCGGCCGAGCCGATCGGCTCCGATTATGTCGATGCCGTGCATCACTCGAGCAATCCGTTCTCGCTCTCGGTGGGGCCGTTCTTGAGCAAGTACTCCGGCACGCTGCACATTGCGGCGCCGGGGACTTTTGGGTTTCTCGTCTCGGCACAGGATGCTTGCTTTCTGTTGGTCGACGGCAAGGAAGTGATCTCGCGGCAGGGCATCCTTCGCCGCGCCACGCCGGGGACGCGTAAAGATATCCGACTGACGGCCGGGCCACACAAGTTCGAGTACTATCACGTCACGGCCCGCGATACGACCCAAATGGTCGCCGCTTGGGAGATCGCACCCTCGGACGACAAGCCCAAGCCGGCAGCCATTCCCGGCGAGGTATTTCGCATCGCTGCGATCGGTCGCGCGCAGGCCGGGCCGGTGGCTCTGCGCGATGAGCCGTCGGCACCCGACTTCCTGATCTCGATCGGCGGCGACGTACCGCTGCCGGACAACGAACGGCCGCTGGTCGGCGTGCAGTTTGTCGTTCCCAAGAGCCTTCCTCCCACGGCCAGACTCCGCTGGCAGTTTGGCGACGGGCAGACCAGCACCGAACGGAACCCGGTCCACGTGTATCTTCAGCCCGGGTTGTACCCGGTGACGTTGGCGTTGGAGCGGAGTCGCACGCGGGCCGTCTCGATCACCAACCGCATAGCCGTCGACCGTCCACAGCTTTTTCGCCCCAAGGACGAGCAACTGCACACGCTGGATCAATACCTGCCGGTCTTGGATACCTACGACCCGGCAACGCTCCCGGCGCCCGCCTTGCTGCAATACGTGGCCGCCTACCTGGCCAAGAGCGACCAGATCCAAGCCGAGATCGACGAACTCAAAGCCGCCGAGACCGCGGCACTGGCCGAGCAGCAAAACCTGCTCTCCGAGAGTGTACATCTGCGCGAGACGGGCACGGCGGTCGAAGCGGTTTCCGTGGCCGCCGAAGCCAAAGAGCGGGCTGCCGACGCCCGGAAACTGGCCGCCGAGGCAGCGGCGATGGCCCCTAAAGTGCGGGCCGTTTTGGAAAAGCTGAGCCCGGTCGGCCTGGCGGCTTTTTCCGATGCCTCGCCGGCGACCGGCGACGAGGAACTCCTGCAACTCGCCCGGCTGGTCGGGCCGGTGATTCGCGACCGATTGGGCGACTCGCCCGCCGCGCTGACCCTTTGGAAAGCCGCCGCCGGAAAAGTCACCCGGGCGGAAATCAAGGCCGAGTGTCAGACCGTGGCCGCCGACATTGCCACGAACGACACGGTCCGGTTGGACGAAGCCAAGACGTTGCTCGACGAAGCGACGAAGCATCTGCAAAACGTCCGCACCGGCAACGCGGCGGCTGCGCTTGCCCGCGTGCGGGGTGATTACGATGCGGCCACCGGCCAGACGGAGTCGGCGCGCAAGGCATACGCCCAAGCCGAGGCCATTCTCGGCCGCACCCGGGCGCATACCGAACGCACCGCATGGCAAGGCGCCCGAAGCCGTTCGACCGAGGAGTTCCTCGCCAGCGGTCAACTCGATCGGGCGATCGGCGAGATCCGCCTTTGGCAGCGCGAGTTTCCCAGCGAAAAAGTCGCCGGCTATCTGACGTTTCTGCACGCCCGATATTGGGCCGATCGGGAGATGTATCCGCAGGCGATCTCGCTGGCCGAGCAGTTACTCACGGTCAACGCCGCCTCGCCCTACGCCGATCAGCTTCTGCTGCTGGCCGCCCGCTGCGAAGGGAAGCGAGGCCGCCCCGACGCGGCGCTGGCCTATTTGAAATCGATCCTGGCCGATTATCCCGGCAGCCCGCTGGTGCCGCAGGTGCGGGGATACATCGAACAATTGGAATCGGCGCCATAGCGCCGTAACGAATGAGAGAGTTTACCATGTCCATTTCGCGAAGTTGTGTTCTCGCGTTGTTGCTCACCGCCGCCGGGGTTCCCGTGCAGGCGGCCAAGTTGACCGTCGACCTGGGCCGTTCCTACGGCGTGAAAATGATCGGCGCGTTTCAGCGTTGGGACATCGACGGCAACCCCACCAAGCCGGTCAACCCCAAGGCCAAGATCGAATCGCCGGAAGTCGACGCCGTGGCCGTGGATCAAGGCGACGGGAAATGGGTCTTCGAGGATCTCAAGCCGGGCCGCTACGATCTGGTCATCATGGGCACGGGCCGGGGGCGGATCGAAGGATGGCATTACCCGCCGGTGCTGGAGTTCGACCCTTTCTTCCCGCCCACCGCGACCACCGAAACCGATGTTCGCGAGTTCATCACCGACGACATCGGCAAAGCCCGGCACTACGAGAACAAAGTGGTGCCGCTGTACATGGGCGGCGACAAGAAGGCGGTCCGCGTGCTGGTGATGCTCATCCGCGACAAGACGACCAGCTACGAAGGGCACATGCCCGGCGCGGCCACGATCCGCCACGAAGTTTGGCAATACGACTGGCAATATGGCGGCTGGGCCAAGAACAAGCGCACCCGGGTGTTCGATCGCAGCATCCTCCCCCGCGACGAGTTGCGCCGCTGGACCTGGCTCTGGGACGCTCGGCTCGGCGGGATCGAGATGAAAGACGCACCCGTGACCGTCGAGTACACGCTCTCCAAACCGACCGACGCCGACCGGCCGAAGGGGTTGTTGCCGTATTGAACGTTTTGCCGCACCTCAAGCCATGAAAACCCGACGCGTAAGCGAGGGATAACTGGTGAGTTTCCTCGCTCACGCTTCGGGTTACAGCAACATACAACGAGTTCCCTCGCTCACGCTTCGCGCTTACAATCAAATACGCTGTTGCCACATGCCTACCCCCTTAACCCAACAATGCTGGTTTCTCACGGGGCCCACGGCCGGTGGCAAGACGGGGGTGGGCATCGAATTGGCCGGGCTGCTCGGGGCGGAGATCGTGTCGTTGGATTCGATGGCCCTGTATCGGGAAATGGACATCGGCACGGCCAAACCGACCCCCGACGAGCGCCGCGCCGTGCCGCACCATCTGGTCGACATTATCGGCCCGGATGAAGAGTATAGCCTGGCGCAATACGTCGATGCGGCGAGCCGTTGCGGCGAGGAGATTCGCGGCCGCGGACACGAAGTGCTCTTTGTCGGCGGGACGCCGCTGTACTTGAAGGCCCTGCTGCGCGGCATCTTCGAGGGCCCTCCGGCCGATTGGGAGTTTCGCCGAACGCTGCAACAGGAAGCCGAACACCACGGCTCGGAGACGCTCCACCGGCGATTGGCCGAGGTCGATCCCGTCACGGCCGAGCGACTGCACCCCAACGACACACGGCGGATCGTTCGGGCGATGGAAGTCCACGAGAAGACGGGCGTGCCGATCAGCCGGTTGCAGCAGCAGTTCGAGGTGGGCACCGAGCGGGAAGATTGCCGCGTCCTGGTGCTCGATTGGCCCCGCGAGCAACTCGTCGACCGCATCGACCGCCGCGTCGACGCCATGCTGGCCGGCGGACTGGTCGACGAAGTGCGGCGACTGCAATCCGAACACGGACGCCTGAGCAAGACGGCCCGACAGGCCCTGGGCTATCGCGAGGTGTTCGACCATCTCGCCGACAAGACCGACCTGCCCACCACCGTCGAGCTCATCAAACAACACACCCGCCAGTTCGCCAAACGTCAGGGCACCTGGTTTCGCAGCCTGAGCGAATGCCGTTTCGTGCCGGTCTGCGAACCGATCGATGCGGCGGCTGTTGCTCGCAGCATTACGCGGTTGGCGGGTCGTTGATACGATGCCACTTCACGGCTTTCCGGGCTCATCCAGCGGTCGATAATTCACACCCGCCGCATCGAGACGCTGGGTGTGGTGGCCGAGCCGAGTGGTGAAGGTTTCGTGGTCGCGCGGAGCTTTGGGCGACCAGAGCGTCTCGATTAGCGCGCAGGCGCGGGGGTACGTCATGAACTCGCGGCGCTTCTGGTCGGGGATCAACTCACCCCACAGTTGGCCTTGCCCGCCGAGAACGTGTTTGGCCTGCTCGGGGCTGAGTTCCGCGGGGATCGGCTCGAAGGAATAGACCTTCTCCACGTTGATTACACTACGGCCCAGGCCGGTTTCCGCCGGAGCCTGACGGTAATCGAAATAGGTATGCGAGGTCGGCGCCATGACGACGTCGTGCCCGGCCCGGGCGGCGGCGATTCCCCCGGCCGTGCCGCGCCAGCTCATCACCGTTGCTCCGGGGGCGAGACCGCCTTGGAGGATTTCATCCCAACCGACCAGCCGTCGCCCGTTCTTCGTCAAGTACGTGTCCATCTGCTGGATGAACCAACTGTGCAGCTCGTGCGCGTCGGCGAGCTTCAGCCGCTTGATTTGCGCCTGCATCTCGGGGTCGTTGGCCCAATGGCCCGTGTTGGCTTCGTCGCCGCCGATGTGGATGTGCTTGCTGGGGAACAACTCGATGACCTCGCCGAGCACATCCTGCAGGAAGGCGACCGTCTCGGGCCGCGGCGCGATGAGCCCCTTGGTTTTACCCCATCGCTGCTCGGGCGGCGCGTCGGCGAGATGGCCCATGTTGATACCCAACTCCGGATAGGCCACGATGGCCGCGCCGGTGTGGAACGGCATCTCGATCTCCGGCACGATCGTCACGTGCCGGGCCGCCGCGTAGCGAACGAGGCGGCGAATATCGTCTTGCGTGTAGAACCCGCCGACGTATCGGCCGTCGATTGTTTTGCGGCGGGAGTGGTCCATCCGCGAGCCGATCTCCGTCAGCTTGGGATACTTTCGGATCTCCAGTCGCCAGCCCTGGCTGTCGGTGAAATGCACCTGCAACCGATTGAACTTGTGCAGCGACATGAGATCGACAAATCGCTCGAAATCGTCGACCGGGATGAAATGCCGCGCCGGATCGATCAGCAGCCCCCGCCATCCGAACCGCGGATAGTCGGTGATGGCAACACACGGCACGGACCACGCCGTGCCTTCGACGCGTTTTGCGGAAAACACCTGCGGCGGCAGCAACTGGCGGACGGTTTGAATGCCGTAAAACAGTCCGGCGGGTCCGGCGGCCTTGAGTTCGATGCGGTCCGTGGCGACCTCGAGCCTGTAGCCCTCGGCGCCCAGTCGTTTCTCCATCGCCGGATCAAGGGCGAGAATCATGGCGCTGGTGCCCCCTGCCGCGTCATCCGCTCGCTGGAGGCGAAAGCCCATGGCCGGCGCCAGGGCGTCGATCAGCTTGTCGGCTTCGGTGCCCGCTTCGCCTTGGGCGATCACCCGGGTATCCGGCGAAACCCGAAAGACGCCGTCGCGAACGTTCATCTCCACGGGCCGCGGGATGATCGACGGGGACGGTTGCCCGGCCGTCGCAACGCGACATGGCGAAGCGGACATGCCGAGAAGCAGAAAGGCAACGATGCTCAAACGGTGGATGCGGAACATGGCGTTGGGGCTCCTGGTTTGATGGGTGGTGGTGGGTCAGGCAAAGGCTACATCTTGCGGAGCAAGATGGCTACTTTACGACTTCAGCGCCGATCATCGGGAATCGTTTGGACCCCGATGGCCGATTCCCACGACGGCGTTGGGCGGAAGTTGGGGTGATCCTTGTGTTGCAGGCCCTTTCGGCCGTAATAGGTGCCGTAGAACTGGGCGTTGGTGTCGATGAAGTTGGTGATCCGGAGGATTTCCACCGGCGTGAGATCGAGGTCCTCGTGGGCTTCGAGCATCTTCTCGCCGTTTCGCATCTCCGGCGGGATCAACTCGCCCTTGGTCACAATCATCGCCAGCACGCTATTATAGGACCCGACGCTCTTGGCCGGCAGGTAATGGGCGTTGCCCGTCTTGGGCCGCAGTTCGCGAATCAGCGGCATGACGTTTCGCCGTACCAGCGACTCGTACGATACGGTGAACAGATCGGTCATCTCGCCGCGAAGATCGAGGTCGCCGTCCTTCTTCTTGTCGCCGTGACACTCGACACAGTGCTTGTCGAGCACCGGCTGCACGTCGGTCATAAAGTCCAGCGGGCGGTTGCCACGCGGTTCGCCGGGCTGCGGACCGGGTGTGTCGGGCGCTCGACGCAAGGCGAGCAGTTCGGACGACGTGTTCGGGGCGCCCTGGTCGGGCGTTTCGTGACAGCCGATACACGCGCGGACTTCGCCGGGCATGTAGTTCACGTAGGTCCGTTCGGTTTGCAGCGCCCGATAGTCCTCGTCGAGTGCCTGAAAGAAGATGTTCTTGTTGGCCGGTACGGTGAAATGGGCCGAGCCGTCCGCTTCGACCGGCACGACGCCGTGCTGCACCTTCAAGCCCAGGTGGGTGAGCGAAACGGCCGAATGGGCCTGTTCGGGCGCGGCTTCCGGCCAGAATCGACGAGCCGACCAGGGACGGGGAACCTGTTCGAGAATCCGCAGGTATCGGACCTCGCCACGTTCGACGCCCACCATGCCATGATAGACGTCGGTGACCACGCAGACCGCCAGATTCCGCCCGGCCATGCCCTTATCGATATTCGACGGCTGGACGGTCGGCCGCCGGCGCTTCATCAGCGGATAGGGCATGAAGCAGGATGTTTCCTCTTCGCGGTGGATCAACCAGGTGTAGCCATGCTCGTCGAGCAGATAGAGGGCGTATCCCTTGGGGTCGTGATGCTGGGGGCCGTCCGGTTTTTGCGATACGAGAAAATACTCCGCCGAGAGCGGATACGGATCGGTGAACAACGGGTGCGTACCCGCCTTGGTTCGCCGCTCCCACTCGGAGTCGGAACTGTTCCGATGGTGCCAACCGCCTTCGGCGCGGACGTCGACAAAGGGGGTCATGTAGGTCATCGGGGCGTGGCTGCGGATGTCCTTTCGCGTGTCGAGTCGCACGACCGATCCGTAATTCCCCTGCGGGTAGTGAGGCGCGGCGAGCATACAGTAGTCGCTGTTGGAGCCCGGGATCGAACGGGGGTAGTTCATCGTCGGCGGCAGCGGGATGTCGTTGCCGTAGACCTCGGCCGAGGCCGTCCCGTCCGGGTGCATCGACCAAATGCACTTGACCGTCGACGCGCCCTTGTCGACGTACTCCCAGCGGGAATAGACGATGCGGCCGTCGGGCGTGATCGAGGGTGCCTGCTCGCTGACCGCGCTGTTGGACAACGGCCGGAGTTCGCTGCCGTCCGCTTTCATGCGGTAGAGAATGGTCGTCGAAAAGATATCCGGGGGATCGCAAAGGATGCCGTACTGGCAGCGGGTCGAGACAAAGCAGATATCTCCGTCGGGCAAGTAGCACGGGTGCATGTCGTCGGTGCCGTGGTGATAGCCGTTGCGGTACTTTTCGACGATCTTTTCCTCGTCGGCCGGCGGGGCCAGCACTTGCCGCAGACCGGTGCCGTCGAGCTGGATCTCCCAGATGCGAAAGCCGTGATCCTGGCCGTCCTTATAGTCGAAGACCACTTTGTCGGCTTCGTAATTCAGGTCCATCCGCGCGATGGTTCCCGCGGCGGCAAATGCCTCCGGCAGAATATCGACGATCTGGCCCGTGGTCAGGTCGAGAATGCTGATGTTCGTACCGGGTGCCCAGCGGCTGTTGATGTACTCCGTGTAATAGTGATTTGAAGAAAACGCCTGGCGTTTGATGAAGATCACTTTGTCGACACCACGGGGCAACTGCCCGAGCAACTTGTTGCACCCGGCAGCAGCGTCTTCGTTCGGCGGGGTGTACGTCCACGTTTCATCCACGCCGGCGGCCGGGTTGACCATATCGACCCGCGGCGGGCTCTGGGCCAGTGCGGCGACGTACGTGGTGACGAGAATCGCGAGAAAACAGCATGGGCGGAGTAGCATTTCTTGCATCCAGGGAGAGGGCGGGAGGTCGGGAGGCGGGGATAATGTCGGGTTGCATTGTAACACATGACCAGCCTCGTTACGACGATCTGGCGTTACAATGTACAGGTGGACACGGTTGGGCGGGGCGCCGAGCGAGGAGATGGCTTAAGAATCGTGCAAGAAACAAGTGCCGGATTTGTCTCGGATGCCTGGCGGTCGAGCGCAGCGAGCCCCCAGATCGCAGCGCCAGTTGCGGCTGGCGGATCTGAGAGT
>JABMRP010001322.1 GCA_013202535.1 Planctomycetota bacterium | reverse complement strand
CGACGGGCCCGGCGTCGAATATCAGATAATGGTCGCGGTGGCGAAAGGTCCAATAGTCGCCCGTCACGCGGCCGTGTGGATGTTCCTTCTGGGTGTCACAAGCGTTATCGGCGGTTCTCTGCTCATCGGCCCGGGCCACCAGTTGATCGACCTCGGCCGACTCGCCGAAGCAGGAATCGCCCAACAGCGGAATGCGGCCATCGGGATGAACAATGTCTTGCAGGAACCCAGCCATCCGCGAGGCCGCCAGATCGCAAGGCCGGGCCAACTCGGGCATTAGATCAACCGTTACGTCGCGTACATCAAGCACCGCGTCGAGCATCTCCGCGTGGTACATGGGCGACCGCTCGAAATGTTCGCCGTGACGGAGGATCTGTTGTTCGAGCTCTTTGCGAAACACGTTCGCTCCGCGTCGCAGCCACCGATCGGCTTCGGGGCCCTCGAGAAACGCTCCCACCAGAATCAGCGCCCGGGCGTTTTCCAGCAAGTGGTTTCCGCGGACGTCCCATTCCACGTGCCGTGAGAGAAACCTTGCCTGACAGAACATGCTACCGAGGACCTGCTCGGTAAGCTCTTTCTTCGGCGGTGAGGCCATCCAGAGCAGCATCCACGCCGGCAACCGGCGCGAGATGCAATAGGGATGCCACGCATCGGCCGCCACCCGCGGGTCGCCGAGCCGGTTGCCCTCGATCCACTGGTCGACCAGGCTCCACGCCCGCCCGAAGTGTTTGGCGTCCTGCTGTTTTGCACCCTCGGACGCCAGATCTAGCAGGAACTCGTGGTAGTGCAGGTGAAAGCGCCACAGGTGCGCCGCGTCGGGATGCTGCTCCAATCGCCAGTCGACCGGGTCGGGCAGTTCGCGCGACGCGTTGAGAAACCGAAACTCACCTCGCAACACGCAGGCAGCCCGGGCGGCCGTCTCTTCGCCCTGCCGACAGCCGAGCTTCCACCCCAACAGCTTCTCGAAGCCCGGATTCTGCCGCCGTCCGGGCAAGACTGTCGGCAGCCGCATCCAGCGTCGACCACCGGTCCGCTGCAACACCCGCCGACGGATCACGTTGAGCAGTCGCGCGGCAAGTTGCCCGATCCGGTAGTGCTTCAAAATATAGAATGCTCGCAAGGTACCGAATCGCTGCATGGGCAAGAGGTGCCTGCTAACGGCCCCCGATCAGCACAGTGTAGATAGGCCGAAGAAGCCTGTTTCGGCTCATGAACGCGGCCACAAGAACACAGATCATCACCGCCAGGAGTGGCCCCAGGAAGAACGCCGGTAACGTCGTCGGTTCGCAAGGAAGGCTGCCACTTCTGGCAAGCTTCTCGATGATCTTCAGTAACGGCTGATGCCCTGCGTAGATGAAGAACGTGAAGTGGGATACGAACAGGCCGAATCGACTTTCAAACAGTCGCTGTACAAGGTCATAATTGCACCAGATCGCAGGAATCCCCAGAGCAACTCCCAGCTTCCCGAGCGGCTGCGTGAAAGGGCCGTGTTCCGTCGTTAGATAAGCCCGAATCGCCACGGCACATAGCCAGGCAAGGAGGAGTAACCTCTTTCTCGTGATTTCCTTCTCGATAACGGAACTTCGCTGAAGGGCAAGGTAGGACCCCAGAAAGAAGAATAGAGGAGCGATAACGGTTATTACACTACGCGTGTGGCCAGGGCACATGCCCATGCCCCACATTGCGCCAAGCGGCAGGATTGCCCAGATGCCCCATCGGCGGAGAAAATACCCAATAAGAGGCGAAACAACAACGAGCAGTATCAAGTCGCGAAGAAACCAGAATTGGACCGGGATCGGCACGAGTAACCAGTGCTTCGCTACTTGCCATGTGTCGAATTGCCATACGATAAACTGCGGGTCACCCGAGAAGTAGCGTGCCGTAAACGGCACCGTTTGAAGGAGGCCGTATGCAAGAAGATACGCACCAGACCAGAGCAAGTACGGAAGAAGCAGACTTCCGAGGCGTCTGCGATATTTCCCCAGATATTCCGCGCCGGTTGGTTCAAGACCGTGGAAGAAGAGGAAGCCTGACAAGACGAAGAATGCCGGAACAGCTATATCGGTTAGCCCGGGCGAAACGCAGAGCCGAGCGAATACGGCAAGATGGTCGCTCAGACGCCCCTCGCCCACGCTCTGGCCCTTGACAGACGGCCCCAAGTCGCTGTGAATCAGGACCACCAAGAGAATGAACAGCAATCGTAACGATCGGATCTTCGTTTTGACGTCAGTGGTCATAAGCGAGATGAGTCCCCGAATGTAGACGTTTCAGCAACTGCTGGGGGCGGCTCCATCCCACCAACCTCATGCAACAGTGTCAGAAACCGCGCCGCCAACGCATCGCGGTTGAAGTGCTCGGCGACGTACTGGCGGGCTTGTTGACCGCGATCGGTGGCGAAAGCCGGGTCGTCGGCCAGGCGTTCTACCGTGGCGACGAGCGATTCGGCCGAGTCGGGCTCCATTGGCAGGCCGGCACCGGCGGCGATTACGATGTCGCGGGCTTCGCCTCCGACGCCCATGATGATCGGGCGGCCCATGGCCATCGTCTCGAATATCTTCGACGGCAATACCGTGCCGAACAGTTCGCATTTCTTCAGGTGGATCAAGCACGCGCCGGAACTGGCCAGGATCGGCGGCATTTGCTCCTTCGGTTGCCGGCCCGTGAAGACGACCATTTCGGCCACGCCGTCTTGCTCGGCCTGTTCCTGGAGCCGCTCGCGAGAGGCACCGTCGCCGACCAGGCAGAAGCGAATATCATCGCGCCCCTTCTGCTTCAGCAGATTGGCCGCCGCCAATACGACCTCCAGTCCATGGGCCATGCCGATGGTGCCGATGTAGGAACAGACGAACTTGCCCTCCAGGTTCCACCGGCGTAAGAAACGCGAGTCGGGCTCCGCGGGAGTAAACTGCTGGAGATCGACGCCGTTGGTGATGACCGAGATTCGCTCGGGGATATCGACCTTCTCAAGGACTTTATCTCGGTATCCGTTGCCCACGGCGACGATATGTCGCGCGGAGCGATACATCCACCGTTCGAGTCTTTCCAGGACCCACAACAGCGGCCGGTTGCGCATCGCCCCGACGGCGCGGATCGACTCGGGCCAGATGTCGCGAATTTCCAGCACCAGCGGCCGCCATTTCAGCCACGAGACCAACACGCCTGCCCATCCGCAGAAGAACTGTGGCGAAGTGGCCACCACCACGTCGGGCCGCCGCAGGCGGATCGAGGCCAGCACCGCACAAACCATGTACGACAGGAAGTTGGCAATCCGCCGCAACGTGCCGGCGTTGGGTGCCAGATGCGTCCATACCCGCACGACTCGCACGCCCTCGATCATCTCGACTTGTCGTCGCAACCGATTTCGATACCCCTCGTAAACCACCCCATCCGGGCAATTCGGCGCACACGTCACCACCGTCACGTCGTGCCCCGCTTGCGCCCATCGCACGCAATGCTCGAACGTTCGCGTCGCCGGGGCGTTCACCTCGGGTGGGAAGTAGTGGGAGAGGAAGAGGATTCTCATAGTCTGTCAAAGGTTGTCGGTGTTGACGTTTCCACCGGGCATAACGCCGTCGCCCTGCGGAACCATCGCCGGGCCTCGTTGAGTTCCGGCGACGGGCGGCCTCGGGAAAGGTGGAGGTAGGCCTTGCCGAGTTCCTCGGCATGGCGGTAGCTCCAAGGAGTAAGTCGAGCACCTCGAAGCGCCGAGGGAATGGCCTCACGGATCGCTTGCCGCTTCGCCAACGCCGAGAGTTTCTCGTCGGAAAGGCGCTGGTGGACGACGGCTCGGCGCAGGGGCATCAGTTGCTGTTGGGCCGTTGCATGGACGACCGCGGCGGCGATACAACCCGCCATCACGGCGACAACGGCAAGTCGAGTCGGCCAGGCCCTGGCGAGTCGGTGGCGGAAATCGGGTTCCCGAGCGTCGGTATCGTCGGTCGTCGGTTCTCCTTGCGTCGTCATGGCCAAGAGGATTCCCAAGATCACGACGGCCAGCAGGGCATTGGCCGGCAGGTGTGCGTTCCAGTCGAACAATCCATGGAGCAGGATCGCGAAGAGGCCGCCCAGCAGCCCCGCCGCAACGCCGCGACGCTCTGGTGCCATCAACCGGGCTCGGCCGGCCCATATTCGGCGAACGAGCCAGACGACGACGCTACCGGCAACAGCCAGCCCGAGAAGACCTGCCTCGACGGCAAACTGTAAGTAGTCGTTGTGTGCGTAATACAATCGGTGTCGCGTGTCGACCGTGGCCGGATAGAGTTCCGCAAACGTTCCCAGGCCGGTTCCCAGCCACGGTGACTGAAGGAACATCCGCCCGCAAGTCTGCCAACCGTCGAGACGACCCTTCACGTCCCGCGCGAGCGTCCGAATGTCCATCTCGTGAGCGGTCGAGGTGCCGGCTTTGGGCTCGACATCCGCCTGCCATGTCGCCAGCGTGACGAACAAGGCAGCCCACGCGAGAAGGTACAGCCCTAGGGCGATCCCCCACGCGCGTCGCGCGATGGGTTTTCTCGCGGTCAACCACGCGACGACCAGTAGCCCGGCCATCAGCGAGGCAACGCCCGCCCGGGACCTTGCCGGCCAACCGACGACGGTCAACACGCCGACCGACAAGAGCACGGCCAAGCCAATCGCGATCCACCTTCCGCGGCGCGAGCGGACTGGCCATGCCAACAGCAGCCCCACGACCAGCGGTATCGTCAACTCCATGCATCCGGCAAAGTGATTGCTGACCACGTACGGACCGAACGTGTCGCCCGTCTT
>JABMRP010000132.1 GCA_013202535.1 Planctomycetota bacterium | reverse complement strand
CTTCAAAGGCTGCATCTCGCGGCGCGAGATGGCTACTAACCTGCGTATCGATCACCAGTTGCCAGACCCAACTGACGGCCAACACGCAGCACAGTGCCGTGGCCAGGCGAAACGCCCGGGTGTTGCGCTGCCGCCAAATGTCTCCGGCGTGGATGAGTGCGGCGGCCGAGAAGATCAGAATCAGCGGCACCAGGGGAAGATGATACCGGGAATGGGCAAATACCAGCGCGTGTAGTCCGCACGTGTAAGCGACGATCGCCAGGAGCAGGCCGAAGACGCGCCAGTCGTTTGGGCGCCGCATCACCGCGCCGAAGATCCCCAAAACCATCACCACGGCGTAACTGCCGGTAATGGCCGCCGCCGCCACGAGGATCACCGGAGTGGGAAGGTTGCCGAACCATCCCTGGCGCATCCCGGCCACCAGCGAGCGGTCCAACTGCCAGAAATTGAAAAACTTGATCACGTCGCGCCGGACGGTCAGCCCGGGATTCTCGCGGACGTGGTTCAGCCCGTAACGCAATGCCGCCTTGTCTCGCTGCCCAAGCGTGCGCAACGGGCCCTCCGGCTCGCTGGCCAGAAGCACGGCCCCCCAGTGGCGATCACCCGACTGGGTGATGGCGTCCCAAGCGCGATCCAGCGGCGTGTATTCGTAGTTGCCCATCATGAAATTCTGCCCACCCATCGTGTCGATCACCACGGGTACTTCTTCCAGCCGGCTACAGCGAATCGACCAGGGGGCGATCACCGCGGCGAACGCGCCGATCAACAACGTCACTCCGGCCAGTCGGCGCCGGAAGCTGATCCGCCCCAGCGCCAAAACGTAAACGGCCAACAGCGGCGGCGAGAGCCAGAGGATGCTGCGGGTCGACGCACCCAGTCCGATTAACACACCGGCCAGAGCCAGATAGCCGATCGACCGGCGGCGGAGAAACCACGCGACGGCCAAACAGACGGCCACCAGCCAGAAGGTAAACAGCGTTTCGGTCAGCAGCAGGTTGTTGTGCCCCAGCATCGACGGATAGAAGCAGAACAACCCGGCCGCCCAGAGCCCGGTGCGCCGGTCGTATATTTCCACGGCCAGCAGGTACACCAGGGCGACGCTCGCCAAGCTGATCAGCGTTTGAAGTACGCGGACCGCCTGGTAGTTTTCCACTCCGAAGACGGCGTACACGCCCGCCACGACCGCCGGATAAAGGGGCGGGCGAAGCGAAGTGGCGTGTTGGCCGTCGAGCGTGTAACCCCGCCCGTCGAGCAGATTGACCGCCAGGGCGTTGTAGTCGCCTTCGTCGAAGATGCGCAGCGGTTCGCCGCTGAACCAGACCAACAGCAACAGCCGCACGATCAGCCCAGCCGCCAGGATCCAGACCAGCGGGTGAACTCGCCCGGAGGATCGTCCGAAAAAGAGACCCGACCCCTTTTTTTCCATCAGAACTCCCATAGGGCGGGGGCTTCGGAAGGCGGCACGTTGAACCACTCGTACATCACATCTACCTTGATAAACATCAGACCGAGAAACACCGCGACGCACAACAGCAGATAGACCATCAGCCCCCGCTCGCGATAGAGACGCTCGGGGCTCTGCGCCGGACTGTCCGGTTTGAGAGTGACGTGCATGTAGTAGCTGAACACTCCGGCAATCAGCGGGATGCTCAGAATCAGCTCCAGATGATAACGAATGATGAACACGCCCAAGAACAAGGCGGAAGCCGTGGCGTAGAAGAACATGCTCACCAGCAGCCGTCCCTCGTCGTAGTGACGGAACGAACTCCGGTACGCGCCGGCCGCCTCTGTCCCGCCGATCGAACGATACTCGGCAAATCGCTTCGAGGCCATGAAAAACGCGCCGATCATCCAATACGAGATCAACAGCGAGACGGGGGGCACCTCCGCCTGGCTCACGGCGAACCAGCCCAGCAGCAGTCGCAAGGGATTGTTCAGCGATTCCGACAGCACGTCGAGATAGGGTAACTCCTTGGTGCGCACCGGGCGCACGTTGTACAACACGCCCATCACCAAAAGCGTCGTCGCCGAGAGCAGGAACATCCGCCCCAGCGTCATCGCGATGAGCAAGCCGGCGACACCCAACACGATCCACTCGGCATAAGCCCATCGCAGGTCGACCCGGCCGGCGGGAATCGGGCGGTTGCTTTTGGTCGGGTGGTTGCGATCGGTCGGCGCGTCGAGGATCTCGTTGATTACGTAGTTGCTCGACGCGATCAGGCACGTCGCCACGACGGCCCACGCAATGCGTCCCATCGCGGCGATCCCCAACACGTCGGGATGGTAGAAGAAAGCCAGCACGACGCCCAGCGCCATGAAGACGTTCTTGAACCAGTGATCCGGCCGCGCAATCGCCACGTACGGCGAGAGCCGCTCCAGAAGCGTCGGCGGGGAAGACGGTTGCGAACTCATATCTTCATCCATCGCAGAAAGAGTCGCTCCAAAGGCCGTTTGAGTCGCGTGAACCAGGGCTCCTCCTCGGGATGGATCGGCCGGACCAGAATGCTGGTCATGCCCGCAAACCGGCCGGCCATCACGTCGGCAAACAGTTGATCGCCGACCATGGCCGTCCGCCGCCGATCGACCCCCAGGCTCCGCGCGGCCCTTCGGCATCCAAACGGAAACGGCTTCAGCGCCTTGGCCACGAAGGGCAGGTCGAGCTTCTCGGCAAACCGCCCGATCCGCGGCCCGCGGCCGTTGGAGACCAAACACAGGGCAATGCCGTCGGCCAACAGCGCATCGAGCCACGCCCGCACCTCGGCCGACACGTCCGTATCGCCATAAGGCTTCAACGTGCAATCGACGTCCAGCAGCAGCGCATCGAGCCCCATGCCGCGCAACCGCGGGGCGTCCAGTTCCAGGACACTTTCGACTCGCAGATGGGGAGCGATTAGGCGGAGCATATTTCCTGCAACACGGTTCGATTCTCAGGGGCGACAACGGGGCAATGCGACGGCTTCACGTGGAAATCCCATAGAGGTTCCTGAACCAGGCGATAAAGGCGTTGGCGACCCGGCTGTCGTGCTCGAAGTACTTTGCGCGGATCGCCGTGCCGTAGGGCAGCCCCGGCTTTTCCTGCCAGGCAAGCCAGGTGTGGATCATCGCCTTGATCCGATCGGGCTGGCTGAATTTCGCGCCCAGCGAACTGGCTGCGTCGGTAGCCGATTCGGCGTGGCCGATCAAGGGATCGTCGTCCCGGATGAGTGTTTGCAGGAACGTTTCCAACTTCCCGTCTTGCTGGTTGTCGGGCATCAGCCAGACGCCGACCTTCGCCTTGTAGGCGGGAGCGTTACCGACGAATCCTTCGGCCAGCGGATGAGCGGGCGCGTCGACGTCCACCGCGCGAAGCCGATCACGAACCGCCTGCCACCGACCGAGCAGCGAGAAATCCGCGTCGAGCACGAACCCGATCGCTTTTCCACTACTGAGCCGAATACCTGTTTCCATTGCCTCCAGCAACTTCTCCACGCTCCCGCTTTTCCGCACTTCCGGAAATGCGGCGGGCCAGGGCTTCGCGTCGTAATCGACGCCCTGGCGGATGAGGAGGTGTACGATCGAGTGCTGATCGTCGTCGCCCTCGACGTGCAGTGCCGACCGTTGGATTCCACCGGGCATCAACGAACCTCCATGCCCTGGTCCACGGCGAGCACAATCTGCCGCCCGTCCAGCGCCACGGCCTCTTCCAACTCCGCGTCGATCTTCTGCAGCGACACTTCCGATTGCAGTTCCGGGTAGCTCTCGCAGAGCCACGCCAGCCCGCGCACACAGTCGAGGCTGTGTGTCGTGGCGAATACTTGCACGCCCGCCCGCATGGCCGTTTCCACGACAAGCCGCCACATGTCTCCGAGGATGGAGTAGTGCAGCCCCGTGTCGATTTCGTCGATCAACAGCACGCCGCCTTCGGCGCGCACCATCGACAGTGCGAGGGAAAGAAGCCGATGCATGCCTTCCCCGTAGCTGCCCAGCGGGTTTCGACGCCGCTGGCCTTTCATCGCTGCAACGATCCCGCCGAGGCCGCCGTTACGGCCGATCGAGTCGTCGCTGAGGAAGACGATATTCGAGAGATCCGGCTCGAGGATCCTCATCGCTTGAATGACCTCGGATTCCCGGCCGTCCAAGATGACCTGATCCCACGTTTCTCTCATCCACCGCGATTGGGCCAAGTGGGTAGTGAGGAATTGGACGGGCGAGATGTCGTCTTGCTCTCGTGCGAACGCGCGGCCAAGCTCACGAACTAGATTGGCATCCATGATGCCTTCATCCGTCACGGGTATGTCGAGCGTGCGTTCCCTTGTCGAACCGTCAAACCACTCAACTATGACGCTCGATTTGCGGACGCCGACGGCCAAGGTCCCGAAAACGCCATCGGTTCTCAGATAGAGTTGCGATCCCCGACCAAACTCGTGACCATGAAAAAAATGCGATACGACCGGTTGTGGTGGGCCCGTGGTCCGATCGTCCGACGGACCGGCAACAACCACCTCCCCGCGCTGCTTGGCCGTCCACTCGATAACCGTCGGATTCCCCCCGGCGGCCAGCAAATGCACCGCTTCCAGTACCGAGGTCTTGCCGCAATTGTTCCTGCCAACCAGCAGATTGACCCGGGAAAGGCCATTCAGGCGGTAGTTCGGGAAGCGGCGGTAGTTTTCAAGTTCTAGGGACGTCAGCATGATCGTGCCCTCCTCACTGGCGGAGGATGACGTTCAACTCGCTCGTGTAAGGGGAAGTCTTCAGTTTACGATATCGGCCTCAAAGGAAGTAGCCGTCACGCACCTATTTATCCCGAATCCGGGCCATTATTCTTGCCCAATTCCGCGGACCGGCCGTCCGCAACAGGGTTCGCAACAAGCCGCCGGGGGTCTTTATATGCGCCATGGCGCGGCGGCGTTGGGGGACAAAAACCTCGGGACGGCCGAAATCATGGTCCGACGGCGGCGCGGGGGCCGGGTTATCCGACTTGGCGCGATAATACTGATCGCGCAGGCCTTCGATCATCAGCACGGCCACCGATCGGGCGACTCCACGCGAGTCGAACCGCAGCAGATCGCTCCATGCCCGATCGGCCAACTCGCGGCCCCGATCGAGCAGACGCTCGCGCAGCGGCCGGTCCGCGTGCCGGGCCGCCAGACGCAGGACGTTGGCCTTGCGAAACTCCTGCGCGGCCCATGCCTCGGTCGGATATTCCAACTGCTCGGGGAAGTCGAAGTACGGCCGTTCGTGTTCGGCCATCCAGCGGGCGTAGTGCAAGAGACTCGCCCGGCCGTATGCGTACATGAAGTCGAGTTCGTCCCGTTCGATCTTCAGTTCCAAGTATCGGGCCAACGCGGTCAGGTGCATGGTGTACGACCAGCGGGCTTCCACCTCAAGCAGCCCTCGGGCGTCGATATCGTCGGCCGGATGAATCGATCGGCGCACCAGCGCCTCGGCCTTGTCGAGATACACGCGGCTGCCGCTTGCCAGATGGCCGTCCAGCAGCGTGTTGATCGAGTTGGCCGATCCGCGCCCGGGGCCGTGATAGTCGGTGCTGTCGGTCGCGCTGGCCACGCCGGTAAAACCGTCGTCGATCAGGCCGAAGACGGTTTGCGTGCCGTCGTCCATGGCGATGACCCAATCGGCCAGACTCAGCACGGCCGCGCGGGCTTCGAGGTCGCCGGTCAAGTAGTAATAGTAGAGCAGTCCGGTGGCGTAGTTGTGTTCGGAACCGGGGCCGCCGCCGTAAGGTGCTTTCGGATTGGGTCGGTTCTTTTGGGAGTACGTGCGGTGGGTGGCCGTCTCGGCACTGAGATAATGATCGGTCAGCCAGAACAGCCCGCCGTTGTAAGCCGCCCGATCTTGGTCCGTGTGGTAGATGTCGATATCCGTCACGTGCCGGGCCAGCGGATCGAACAGCTCGGTCCACGTCACGTCGCCGGTGCGCATCTGCTGGAGGATGGCGCCAAGGACCACGTCGAACTGGTTGTTGTAATGGGAGATAACCGGCGGCTCGCCCGTGTAATGAGCGTTTTCGTGATCGGCGTACACGTCGCCCCAATGGCGCCAACCGTACTCGTCGATCACTTCGCGCCGGGCGAAGAAACTGTCTTCGCCGCGAATGGCCCCTTCCATGAGCGTGCCGAGACGCTCGTCGGGATCTTCGGTGGCCGGCAGCAAATGCCCGAAGACGCCGCTGGCCGCGTACCATGCGGGAGTCGACACGACCCGAGCCGGTCGGTGGACCCAATCGAGTTTCATCGTCGGCTCGCTCGGTTCCTCGTGGTCGCCGAACGAAAACCACACCGTGTGTGTCTTCTGTTCACCGCCCTGAAGTTCGAACGGGCCGTCGTGGCGGTCGGGAAACAGTCCGACGTGTAGCCGGCGGCCATCACTTTCCAGCAACTTGGGAAACTGCTGCCAGAACTCCGGCACTGCTGCGGTGATCGTGCCGTTTTCGGTTTGCAGGGCCACGGTCGGCTCGGCTCGCAAGCCTGTGGTGATTTCCGTTTCGTTGCCTTCCACGACGTATCCCCGCTTGCGGCAGGGTATCCGGCCGAAACGGTCGACGTGGTTACGGCCTTGCCAGTTTTCCCCTCCGCTGGAGTCCTGATAGATGCCGATCCGGCCTTGGGCGTATGTTCGTGGCGGTTCGTCCGGCGCGATGTTCCACAGGGTTTGCCCGGTCTCTCGGCCGCCGTCCAATTCCACGGAGAGATCTTCAAAGAAGAAGGATCCTCGATCACCCAGGTCCCACAAACCGCCCGGGTGTCGCGCGCGGTTGGGGTTATGCACGGTCAGCCGCATCCGCATCAATCCCGTCCCGGCGAAGAAGCAGAGCCGACAGCGAAAGCGCAGCCCACGGCAGCGTGGAAACACACCTTCGGCCAAGACCGTGGTTCGCACCGGTCCCCGGGTTTGGAGCGTCAGTGCATCGATTCGCGGCTCGACAGGTTTGCCTCGGTTCGTGCGGAGTTCGGTCCGCATGGCCGGGCTGGTCAGCGGACGCAGCACGCGCCGGTCAATCTCCGCGGTCATGGCGCCCGTATCGACCAACAATCTGTCGGCCGATTGGCGAACTTCGATACGCGGCTCGGTCTCTGGTCTATCGGCGGACGGTTCGTGAAAGGCTTTCAAGCACAATCGGGCCGATGTGCCAGAGAACATGTTGTCCAAGAGGAAATCGACCAGCAACCACCGTACGCTCCCGTCGGTCCATCGAGCCGTGACTTCCGTCTGCACGGCAAGCGATCGGCCGGAGTCGTCCACTAGACAGAGCGGTTGATCCTCGCGCAGCATCTCCTTGGGAAGCGGCACGCCGACGGTGACCGGTTGCACGCGCGTCCCCAAGGGGATCGGGCTAGCGATGTGTAGGGGGATCGACAACCGGGTGTCGTGCATGGGCATATTACCCTAAATACTCCTCCGCCCAACGGGCCAATACCAACAGCGACCAGAGCACGTGGCCGTGGCGGCCGACGCGGGTTTGATGCGCCCGGTAAAGTCGGGCCACGGCCGATCGGTCGAGGAACTCATTCACCCGGCTTCCGGCCGACAGGACGGTCGATTCAAACTGCTCGCGCAAGGGGCCGCGAAGCCAGGCGTCGATCGGTATTTCGAACCCCTGCTTCCGCCGGTGAGCCAACCCGGCGGGCAGCCGGTCGCGATAAAGCTCCTTGAAGATCCACTTCGTTTGCCCGTTGCGTACCTTGAACCGTGAAGGAATCCGGGCGGCCAGTTCGAGCAACTCGTGATCGACCAGCGGCGGCCGCACTTCCAGCCCGCACGACATGCTGGCCCGGTCGACTTTCACCAGAAAGTCATCCGGCAGCACGGTCTGGATGTCGGTCGTGAGCATGGCCCCCAGCGGATCGCCGGCCGCGGCGCCGCGGTAGTGTTCGGCGGCAAGTCGCTCGGGCAGGTGATCGTCGAGTTGCGCCCGCAGATCGCCCGAGAGGAGTCGGCGGCGTGCCGGTTGTCGACACCAGGCGAGCGTATTGGCGTACGCCTCGGCCGGGTCCAGCGACAGATTTGTCAGCAACGTCTTGGCTCTCAAGACGCGCGGGAGCCAGTCGGCCTTGGGCCACGCCCGGGCGAGCCATGCCAACATGCTACGGCGCAGCGGGCGGGGAATCCGCCGCCTCCACCGCGCTTCTGCCAGATCGTGGGCGTATCGTGTGTAGCCACCAAACGCCTCGTCGCCGCCGTCTCCCGAAATCACCACCTTGACCCGGCGCCGTGCCAGTCGAGAGACCCAAAGCGTGGGGATCGCCGAACTGTCGGCAAACGGTTCGTCGTAGTAGCGCACCAGTTCGTCGAGCACGCCGGCCGCTTCGGCGGCAAGGATCTGCTCGGTGTGGTCGGTGCCGAATTCCGCAGCCACCTGACGCGCGTAGGGCAGTTCGCTGAAGCGGGATTCGCGGAACCCGATGGAGAATGTTTGCACCGGTTGCTCGCTCAGGGCCGACTGCACGGCCACCATCGCACTGGAGTCGAGCCCGCCGCTCAAAAACGCGCCCACCGGAACGTCGGCAATTTGATGCGCACGGACCGTCTCGACGATCTTCTCGTCGAGTGCCTCTTTCCACCCGTCGACGGTAAGCCGCGGGTCGGTGTCGATGCGAAACTGCCAGTAGCGGCGCGGCCGGCAGTCGGAATCGTCGGCCCGCAATGTGAGCACATGTGCCGGCGGAAGCTTTTCGGCCCGGCGGAAGATTGCCCGACTCCCGGGAATCATGCCATAGGTGAGGTACTCCTCGATGGCCGCCGGGTCGACGGTCCGATCGACCTCCGCGTGTGCCAGAATCGCCTTCAATTCCGAGCCGAAGAGCGTCTTCTCGCCGTCGCGGTAGACGTACAGCGGTTTGAGCCCGATGCGATCGCGGGCAAGGGTCAACTGTCGGCGCGGGTGATCCCAGAGGGCAAACGCGAACATTCCCCGCAGCCGGTCGACCAGTTGCACGCCGTCTTCCTCGTAGAGATGCACGAGAACTTCGGTATCGGATCGCGTCTTGAAGCGGTGTCCTTTGGCTTGCAGTTGGTCGCGGAGTTGCTGAAAGTTGTAGATCTCGCCGTTGAAGACCACCTGGATCGAACCATCTTCGTTGGCCATGGGCTGATCGCCGCCGGCGACGTCGATGATGGATAGCCGGCGGTGTGCCAGGCCGATCCCCGGCGCGTGGAAATAGCCTTCGGCGTCGGGCCCGCGATGCGCGATGGCGTCGGCCATCGCCCGGAGCACGGCCGGGTCGACGGGACGGTCGGGATCACGATAAAGGATTCCGGCTATGCCACACATAAGTCACCCTGCACGTCGATCATCACTCGCCCGATCGGTCGTAAATGCGGTCCCACTCCAGCAGATAGCGGTTCATCAGCAGCAGATCTTCGGCCCACTGGATCCACTCGATTCGCTGGCTCTCCGGGCCGTATCGCACCTGTTTCGGGTCGTCGATCTCCAGCAGATCGGCGTCCGACTCCAGCAGAACGTGGTGGTCGCTCTGGTCGAATTGATAACCTTTCGGCGGTATCGGGAAGTGTTCCTTGAAGAACTCGAGCCCGGTGTCGTAGACGTATCGGTTGCCTACCCGCAGGTTCCAGCGATGGGTGTGGGCCATCAGGGCGTACCGCCGCGGGCCCCCTTCTTCCAGCAGGCTTCGACCGACGAAAGCGTTGCGCTGGCGAATCCCCAGCAGGTGGAGCATGGTCGGGGCGAAGTCGACCTGGCTGCCCACCGCGTGGGATACCAACGGCTCGATCAGCGCCGGTGCGTAAAAGACCATGGGCGAGCGGAAGTAGGCTTCGGTCTTCTGAAACGTCTTGAGGTTCTTTTCCGGCGGAAAGTACCACGCGCCGTGATCGCCGGTGAAGATGAAGATCGTGTTGTCGAAATACGGCCGGCTGCGCATCCTTTCGACGAATTTCCCCAGCGCCCGATCGGTGTAGTAAATACCGCGCGTGTAGCCGGTATACTCGGCGTCGCTGGAAACCTTGGGGGTCTCGGCGCTCGTCGGATAAGGCCAGTCGAACGGCCAGTGGTTCAACAGCGTGGTAATCTCGGCGAAGAAGGGTTGCTGCTGGCGGTCGAGAATCTCGGCCGCGTACTCGAACATGGCGTCGTCGGTCGGCCCCCAACCCAGTTGTGGCGCGGTGCCGTGCAGCGGCGTGCCTTCGTGGAACTCGTCGATGCCGTGCGTCGACAGGAAGCCCTCTTTGTTGGCGTAACGGGAAGGAAACGAACTGATCCACAGGGTCTTATAGCCGCGCGTCTTGAGAATCGCCGGCAGGCTGCTCATGCGAACGCTGGGCCAATTGGTGTAGATCGGACCGCCGCTTAGATTCGGATAAAACGAACAGAGCAGGGCCATTTCACCCCGCACCGTCTGCGAGCCGTTGGCGTAGAAATTGTGGAATCGCAAGCCTTCGGCCGCCAGACGATCCAACTCGGGCGTGAAACTGGGCTCCGCTCCATACGCGCCGCTCTCGGCCGCCCGGACCGATTCCATCAGCACCAGCACCACGTTGGGCGGACGCTTTTGATCGATCGCGCCCAGGGGCTCCGGATCCGTCGGGTCGGTCGGCACCTTGACCAGCGGAAACTCGGGATCGGCGGCCGTGGTGTAGCCGGTTTCCGGCGACGGATAATAGTCCCAGAGGTGAGCCGCAATGCGCTCGATCCGCGAACCCTCGAAATACAGAACCGTATACCGCTCGATCCATCCGCGGGCGAAATGGTTGAATACGTTGTGATCGTCGGGCGAGAAACTCCGCGCGCAAAGGGTTCGGTGGCCGGCGATCGTTGCCCCCAGCAGGGCCACCACGGCGATGGCCGTCGGGCGAAGCCGAATCGTGTATCGACGGCGCCCGACGGAGAAAGCCAGCAACAGCGGCGCGCCCACTCCGAGCAACCAGTCCCAGACCGTCAACGATCGAAGCGCGCCGCCGGCGACCGACGGTCCCACGCGCCACTCGTTGAGGATCTGGTAGTGAACCCAGTCCTCGAAGAACCGAAAATACATCGCGTTGCCCACGAAAAACACGATGAAGAACGTCGTCATCAGGTAGATCGCCGACCATCGCAGCCATGCTTTTCTCAGGAAACTCGCGATCAGCAAAGCCAGGGCGACCAGTACGACGAACGTGGCCGCGTCGCACAGACCGGCGAGCGAGTTGCCCGCCGAAACGGCAAAACGGGAATAGACGATCAAGCAGACCGGCAGGGCCAAAAGGAACAGCAGCGAGCCTTCCGGCCGGGGAAACGTCCCGGTGCCGGTGGGCTCCGCCTGCCTGGCAGTCTGGGGCGTCGGTTTGTCGTTCTGCATCACGAGGACCCTTGATTGGATTCGTCGCCCGACGGGGCGTTGCGGTATCGCACGACCTTGGCCGGCACGCCGACGGCCACGGCATAGTCGGGAATCGGGCCGACCACCAGGGCGCCGGCCCCGATCACGCAGTGGCAGCCGACGTCGGCCAGCACGGTCGCCCGATCGCCGATCCACGTGTCGGTTCCGATCGTCACGTGCGGCCACCGGCCCGGCTGCAGGCGAATGGGAACGTCCAACCGCTCGATGCCGTGTTGTTCGGTGCCGTTGGCGATCGATACGTTGGAGGCCAGCAGGACGTCGTCTTCCAGCGTGACGTCGCCGAGGCAGCAAAACGCGCCGGTGTAGACGTTGCGACCGATGCTCGCCGTGGGATGCGATAGGATCGTACCGAACGAAAGACACGCACCCGTGTCGCAACGCGGCAGCACGAGCCGGTAAAACGCGCGGCGCAAATACACGCCCGTGGTGCCAGGCACCAAAGCAAAGGCTTGCGACCAGCCGGGAAATGCCCGCGGCCGGCCGGAGAAGAGCGAGTGGATCCAATAGCAGGCCCACGCCGGTAAGACCAGCATCAGGGCTATGCCCGAGGCGATTGATTTGAGTAGCGGTTTCATGTTACTACGACGAACCTCCGTGGGCAGCCTGCAACCGGTGGATCACCGAAATGGGCAGGAGCAGGCAAACGTTCCAGAGCACGACCGCTCGGCGCGAGAACCGCCATCGCAACGACCGGGCGAAGTTGCGACGCGCCAGACGCCGATCACCCGCGTCGATATGCGCCGTCGCCAGGGCGTTATACAGCGAGGCCATCCGCGTGCGCATCGCCGGAGCGACGGCCCGCTTGTCTGGGCCAATCGCACGCTCCAGCATCCGCGCTTCTTCGGTGAGCATCTGCCGTCGGTCCCATGTGCCTTGGTCGCCATGTACGCGGAAGACGATCAACTCCTCGTCGAGAAAACCAAAGTGTCCGGCTCGGGCGAGCCGAAGCCAGAGGTCGTAGTCCTGGACCGTGTTGCCGCGAATCTCCGGATCGCAGAGCCCGACCTGCGCCAGCGCCGACGCCCGTACCATCACGCTGGAATTGTAGATCTGGTTGTCCAGCAGCAGGCGGTCGTAACAGGACCCGGTCAGGCGCTCGGGCGTGGCCTCGGGGTCCAGCGGCTCGCGATAGCCGGCCGTTGCGTCGTCGTAGTGCGCCGCGCCGGTGTGGAGCAGTACGAGCCGGTCGTCGGCGATCATCTGGGCCACTTGTTTTTCGAGTTTCTCGGGCCGCCACCAGTCGTCCTGATCCAAAAGCGCAATGAACCGGCCCGCGGCTTGCTGCATGCCCGCGTTGCGTGCCGCTCCGACGCCCTGGTTTTCCTGCTCGACTACCACGATCCGGTCGCCGTACGAGGCGATGATTTCGGCCGAGTTGTCGGTCGAGCCGTCGTTGACCACGACGACCTCGACGTGGGGATAGGTTTGCG
>JABMRP010001321.1 GCA_013202535.1 Planctomycetota bacterium | reverse complement strand
GCCTCCCACCCCCGCCACAACCCCCCGTGGCACATTGAGGCCCAGGTGGGTCCAAATTCGGCGCCGCCCCCGGTCCGTTTTGGACGCCTATCTCCACTTCGCCAACCAGTCCGTACCTGCGTTTCGCCGGCCCAACCGGATCCGCGAAGACCCGGTCCTTGGAGCTTCTCAATCTGGTTGCCTTTCGCCCGGTCATCTCATGCAGTATGTCACCGGCCACGCTGTCCCGACTGATCGACCAACACGGCGGCCTGGTACTGATCGACGAGGCCGAGCATCTGGCCAACTCCAGTAGCGGAACGTCGGGCCTACTCCCGATCCTCCTATCCGGGTACAAGGACACAGGAAGGGTGCATCGAACCGTGGGGAACAAGGTTTGCTGTTTTCGCACGTATGGTCCGAAAGCGTATGCCGCTATTGGTGAGAGCCATCCTACGCTGGCAAACCGGTCGATCACTATCCCGATGTTTCGTGACGGCACACGGAGTGCGGACCGGCTTCTCGATGAGTCATCACAAACCTGGACGAGAATCCGCGATGGTTTCCAGGAACTGGCTTTATCGCACGGATGCCAGTGGCACACGCTCTTTCGCACGAATCGCGACTGGGGAATCACCGGCCGCCATCGTGAAATCTGGGGGCCGTTATTACGGCTTTCATTTTGGCTCGATGCGTATGGAGGCACGGGGAGCCTGGAAGAACGCCTCGCCGCACATGCTAAGCAGGTCATCGCCGACACCAGTGCAGACCTGATTCCCGACGTGGACCAGACGCTTCTTGAAACACTCGCCAACCGCCTGCGAGCACTGGCCGACTCGAATGATGAGATTACTCTGGCCGACTGCCCCCGCCCGGCTGACATCCTTCATTTGGCCAAGGCGGAGGATCCGGCGGCGTTCTCCCGGACCAGTGCTCATCGCGTGGCAGCTATCCTGAAACGCTACGGCTTGCGTACGCATCAAGGGAACCGGCATGTTTACGAGCCCGCCTGCCTCGACCAACTCCAGCGGATCGAACGGGCATACGCGACCTGCTTGGGATTAAATCAGGCAGACGAAGAAACGAGTGATGATTCAACAACTGACTAGTACCGGAAACAAGTGCATGAAGTGTACATAGTGCACATAGTGCACATAGTGCATTGCGAAACCCGCACGAGACCATGAAATCACAGAGAATCCAGCAAACTGAATTGGGCAACTGGGCGAACTCGCCCGAGTCGCACCTCTT
Source organism: Planctomycetota bacterium (assembly GCA_013202535.1). Lineage (GTDB taxonomy): Bacteria > Planctomycetota > Planctomycetia > Pirellulales > Thermoguttaceae > JABMRP01. The sequence goes on along the minus strand of JABMRP010001321.1, from coordinate 2,817 downwards.
CACCGTGACGAAGGTGAGACAGATCCTTCGCTACATCAGCGACCGGCCTGTCGGGACGGTCATCGAGAATGGGACGCCAAGAGCGACCAACGTGGGCGGAAATCAGCGAGGGCAACTCCCGTTCCAGGAAAGTACGTTGATGAATATGTCGAGAAGCAGACGGCCAAGCCTCCGTCGGCCGGCCGGAAGAAAATCTCCCGGCCAGCCGTCGGAAGACAGTTTAAGCACATCGAAGCGAACTGGTTGCCCGAGCCATCGCCGCAGCAAGATGAGCACGGTCATTCGACGGATGGATATAACGATCGGTCGTCCGGGTCCCCGTGTGGCCGAGGATGTCGGCGGTAGTTCGCACATCGTTTCCGTTACGAACAGATTGGGTACCGACAAAATGCCGAATCCCATACAGAATAACGTCTTCAGAAAGACCAATTTTCCGACGCAGACGTCGCACACTCTGCTGGAGCGAGCTGCGTGCCCAAGGCGTACGTCGGTGCGTAACGAAGACAAACTCGGAGTTTTCACAGCGATCGGCAATGCTCGCCAGAAGGATGGCCAGTTCATCAACTATCGGAATCACCCTTGGCTCAGGATCATCCTGCGTATTGGATGTCTTGTGTTCTTCGATGACGATCTCGGGATTCGGCTCGTCCAAATGGATGTCACTCCATCGCAGGTTCCGCAACTCACAAGGTCGGCATCCGGTGTACGCAAGGAACAAGAGCGTTTCCCCGAGGCGACTTGTCCTCCCCGCAGCCGTCAGCAGTTGAGTGAATTCCTCAAGCTTGATCGGACGCCGCCGCGATTTGCATTTCGGCGGTTTGACTTTCAAGAATGGGGTCTCTTCGATGAGACCCTGTTCCACTGCCCAGTTGAACGACCTCTTCACGATTCGGATTGCGAAGGACCTCGTCCAGTTGCTCGTCCAGGTCTCCTGATCATTAACCCATTTCGAAAGATGATACGGAATGCAATTCCGCACCAAGCGTGGTCCGTGCTTCTTGCAGAACTTCTGAAGCAAGATCCGATTCTCGTAGAATGTCGATGGAGCGAGATGCTTTTTGTTCTGCTCCAGATACTCATCAATCAGGGCAGCGACGGTAGGGTCGCCCCCGTCGGCCGGGGGGTTCGCCATGGTTTCCGCCATCAGACGGTGGAATTCCAACTCAGCACGAGCCTCTGTCACATCATTCTTGGGGCCATCGGCCAGCCTGTGTTGCTTGCCGCCGATCTCGACGTACCAGGCGTTACGGGCTTCACGAAACCAGGGTTTTCTGGGGCGTGGCATGAAAAAAACCTTTCGATCAAAAGAACCAAAAATGGGTCAACACTGCCGGCAAGCAGCGGATCGAAAGGTTCGCTGAGTAGCCCTCGGACCGGGCTGGCACCCGGTTCGAGGGCGTTTTCTCCATTATACCCTGCCAGGGTTTCCTGCCAGGGTCGACGTAAGTCTAGAGCGGGAGACGGGATTCGAACCCGCGACGTCCAGCTTGGGAAGCTAGCACTCTGCCACTGAGTTACTCCCGCTTGGGTGTTGAGTCGCACGGTCTCTGTCCAGGAAAAATGGGGCCCGCCCGTCCTGGTGTGGGTTGCGGCACGCGATCGGCGCGTCGGGAAGGCCACTTTCGCGTGGGTCCGCAGGGCTGTCCCGACGAACTGTATTTGTACACTGAGCACGAAGAATTGTCCATACGCCGTCGGCTATACCCCCTCTGCGGTATGGTGTCGGACAGAATCTCCGATTTCTGTTGCCCGAAAACCGGAGTATAGGGTAGACTATCAGCGGAACCACCCCCGCTACAGTAGCCGGATTCACCCAACCGGAGGGCGACGCGATGTCAAACGACAAGTCTACCAGTAACTTCTTTGCCAGTTCGATCAGTCTCATCCTGCTGGTGATCAACGTGGTCATGTTGGCCGGGCTCAGCTACGGGATGTTCACCTGCATGGGCCGGGCCAACGACATGTTCATCGCGCACAACGTGCAGTTGCTCGAACTGACGCACTTCATGATCAACCAGATCCCGCCGGTCATCTTCGCCAGCGCCGCCGGTGGCATTGCCCTGCTGTTGGTGCTCAAGGAGGCCTTCTATTTCGCCCCCTCGACGAAGATGACGCTCAACGCCCTGTTCGGCATGATCATCACCGGCTGGATCGCCACGTTTGCCGCGGCCCTGGTCGTGCCGTTTTTGCGGACGTAAAGCCTCGTAACCGCCCGTTCATGTCCCCGATTCCGACGACGCGGTGACCGTCGTGGTGATGCCACCCCGGGCGGTGAAGGCGGCCACCAGGGTCATTCGCCGGGGCCCCAGCACGGCGATCAGGTCGTCGAGAATGCGGTTGGTGACGTTTTCGTAGAAGATCCCTTCGTTGCGGAATCGCTGCAGGTAGAACTTCAGACTCTTCAATTCCACGCACAACGCCTCGGGCACGTAACGGATCGTCAGCACGCCGAAATCCGGCTGGCCCGTCTTCGGACACACCGACGTGAACTCCGGGCAGACGATCTCGATCGTGTAATCCCGCCCGGGATGCTGGTTTTCAAACGTCTCCAGGGTCTGGCGAAAATCGTCGCCGCGAGAATCGTCACTCAACGGATGGCTCCTTTTCGTGCGGGGCTGGAAGTGTCATGATAGGCGTTTGGCGAGACTTGGAAAAGGGTGCCTCTTCCATATAGGGCTAGCCGTCACATTCAGGACAATTGGCCGCAGGAGCCATGGATCGGAGAGCCGGGATTCGGGGTTGCTTCTTCCTCTATTGCAGCGTCGACCGTTTCCTCGTAAGATGCTATGGACTAATTGGACAGCGCCACTTTGGTGG
>JABMRP010001320.1 GCA_013202535.1 Planctomycetota bacterium | reverse complement strand
GCCTGCTCGATCTGCATTCGTGGAACCATTTCAACGGTCACGCGGGCTATGCCAACAACCTGACAATCTACATGGAACTGCTCCCCTACTTCGATCGGCTCTGGCTCGGCGAGGGGTTCAACTGCAACGCGGTGGCGTGGGACTACTGGCTGGTCGAAATGTCCGGGCTGCCCTTTGGGCTGATGAGCGAGATGCTCGACGGCGCCAACCCATGGCGCGGGCTGGTCTTCGGCGAGACCGCGCGGCTGGGCTGGTCGGGCGACCCGCGGCCGATCTGGAAGGCGTTTGACGAGTTTGGCATCCAGGGCACCGAGTTCCTCCCGTTCTTCGCGCCCGAGTGTCCCGTGCGAACCGGCCGGGATGATGTGCTGGCGACCGTGTATCGTGGAAAGAACCGGACGCTGGTGGCGATCGCGAGTTGGGCGGGTCAGTCGTGCGACATTGTACCGGTGATCGACTGGAAGGCACTGGGCCTGGACCCGGCCAAGGCCGCGTTGTACGCCCCGCCGATCGAAAACTTTCAGGCCGAGTCCGCCTGGAAGCCGGGCCAGTCGTTGACCGTGGCACCGGGGCGCGGCTGGCTTCTCGTGCTCGATGAAACGCCGCGCCGCGTGGCAAGGCCGGAGGAGTTGACCGAGACGCTTGTCGAGCGGTTTCGCGAAGGATTCACCTCCCCGATCCTGCCGGAAGGCTGGAAGGTGGTGAAGACGACCGCCGCGCCGGTGAAAATCGGGGCGCCGTCTGGTTCGTTGCGGATTACGGCGCCGGCCAACGTCCATGGCGGCATCGAGCGGAAACTGCCTCCTGGGGTGCGCGCCGTGGAAGTGGAACTCGACGCGGGAACCGACGCCGGTCAGACCTGGGGGCCGGGCGTGGCGCTGGTTTGGCCCAACGGCCGGGCGGCCAAGATCAACCTGCGTCTGGAGGACCGGAAGTTCGGCATCCTCGGCGGCGACGGCCTGCACATCACCGGCGGCCCCCTCGCCCGTGAGAAGCCCGAGACCGTGTGCATCGTGCTGGACGACCGTCGCGCCGCTTTCCTGGTCAAGAACGGGGAAAAATGGCGTCTGGTCGAGAGCCGTTCGCGCCAGGGGCTCCAGGGCGATCCGGTCGCGCTGCGACTGGGTAAGATGGCCGAAGACGGATCGTGGAAGGACCACCAAGGTGTACCGGGCGAGGTGGGCGAGAGCGCCTACCGTCGGCTCCGCGTGTTGGGCAAGTGACGCGCGAGAAAATGGGCCGAAAAAAGGTGGTGGCCTCGGACCCGGGCGGACGGTATGATAACGGCAGTGGGCCAGCGGCAATCTGCCCACGGTGGGCAGTGGGAGCCGACAGCGCGAAGACGGCCCGATGACTACCCAACCGCCGACGGCGCGGCGGGTGGGACAATCCCCAGGTGCGGCCCTCGGCAATCGCCGAAACATGGCCCGCGGGCGAGGGCGGCCAACTTCCACGGGAGGCCTGTCATGCCGGCTACCAAGCTTAGACGATTTCTCGACGATCACCAGATCCGCTACGTGGCGATTCGTCATTCGCCCGCCTACACGGCGCAGGAGACGGCCGCCTCGGCCCACATTCCCGGGCGCGAAATGGCCAAGGCCGTGATAGTTCAAGTCGACGGCACCATGGCCATGGTGGTGATGCCGTCGACGACCATGCTCGACCCGGACCGGCTGCGCCGAATCACCGGCGCCGAAGTCGTTTCGCTGGCCACGGAGGGCGAGTTTCGCTCGCGATTCCCCGATTGCGAGATCGGCGCCATGCCGCCCTTCGGAAACCTCTACGGCCTGGACGTGTACGTCGACCGAAGCCTGCGGGAAGACAACCGGATCGCCTTCAACGCCGGCTCCCACGCCGAGTTGATCCAGATGGATTACGGCGATTTCGAGCGATTGGCCGAACCGACCGTCGCCGATTTGGCGTATCGAACCAGGGCGGGAATCTGAAGCGGCGTCCCCGGCAAATGCCCCGCGTGCCGAGAATCGGTCTACCCGGTGACCTCCTCCCCGAGCGGTGGCGGCTTGCCACGCCGCTCGGGCGACGGTAAGCTGGAATGCGGTCCAGCCAGCGCGCGGTGCGCTTATGTTTTAGCCGGGAGAAGATCATGCCGTTTGAAGTCAGTTGTCCCAAGGGACATCGATTACAGGTTACCGAAGCCCACATGGGCAAACAGGTCCGTTGTCCGACGTGCGGTGAGACGTTTGTTGCCGCCGCGGAAACGAAACCGGCCGCGCCGGCCGCGCCGGCCGCGCCCACGGCGCCCGTTGCGCCGACCACACCCGTCGCGCCTACCACGTCGGCGATCGACACGTCGCAGCAGCCCCCCGACCTGCCGCAAGTGCAGACGGCCGGCCCGGCCTGGAAAGCCAAACTTTCGACCAACATGCCCAAGTTCGACATCTTCTCGCACACCAGCGGTCGCTGGTTGCTGATGGTCGGACTGTTGATGGTGCTGGCCTCCCGCGGTTGCGATTCGATCGGCTCCCGCGGTGCCGACCGGCTCAAGGGAAAAGCGGAACTGGTCGTGACCCGGTTCAACGACAAATGGGATGAGAAGAGGATCCTGATCCAGGCGGATATCGATGAAATCGACGAGGACATCGAGAAGGAACAGGATAAGGATGATCCCAGTGACAAGAAAATCGAGGGCCTCCAGGAGGATCGATCCGAACTGAGGGATAAACTCAGCGATTTGACCAAGGACAAATCCGAAGCGCAGGCCAAACTCCAGCGGGGCGATTGGCGCGATATGGGAATTGCCGCGCGCGACGCCGATGCCGGCAACAACATCAACGCCTATTGGCGGGCCTGGGTGTTCGTCGTCGGCAGCATCGTCCTATCGTTTGGCCTGCTGGTCACCGGTTGGAGTGCCCAAGGGGCCGAGCGCACCATCTGCCTGGTGATGCTGGCCATCGTCACCTACAGCATCTACATCGGCGGCTCGGCCTGGACCGGCGCGGGCGGATCGGAAGGAATCCCCGGAGAGCTCCTTCGGCGGATGAGGTAGCAACGAAGAAGCGTTTAGCGGTCCGTCGAGGAAGGGGCCGTTTGCCGTCTCGGGTGCCATGGTCGGCTCGCCCGCCCTTGCCGAGTCCCAAGGGCGGGCAAACCGCCCATGACACCTCTTCTTCATGGGGATGCACTTCTTCAAAGCGCTGTTACATCCCTCGATCCGTTGGCAGCCCTTATCATCCACCCGAAAGAGGGAGTCGCCCCCTCGTCCCCGCCGAACTGGCCTTTCCCCGGTTGGCGCATTTTGGTACTAAGCGGCCCGCAAATTTTGGGCCGTCCTCGGACGAGCCCCCGTGGCGAGCGTTTGGTACTGTAAAACTGGGGAAGTTTCGGATGAAGCGCCTGATTCTTCGCATCTCCGCCCTTGGTGGCGTGATCGCTTTGGGATTGATTGGGATCGCACAGGCCCGCCGGGGTTCTGAGGAGTCCACGACTCCCGTTGGCGAAACTCCCGTGGCCGAGGCGACGTCCCTGCCCAGTTCCGAGCCGCCGGCCGTTGCCGTGGTAGTGCAACCGACTTCAACGGTTCGGACGGAAACGGTCGACGCGCGGTCCGCTTGGCCAACCGACCCGCGACAGCCCGGCCTTTTCCCGGGCGCGCCCCAAGCCCGTCCGCTTGGCGGCGACACGTACTCGCTGGCGCTGGATGAGCGTGGTCCGGTCGTTCAGCCGGCCGTTTTGGAAACTTCCGACCCGGGCCGCTATGCCGCCTCGGCGTTGCCGGGCCCCGAACTGGCCGCCGCCGATGCGTCGTTTGCCGACTACGCGGGAGCCACCGACCAGCCCAATCCGCTTCGCCCTGTCGCGGCGACCGACCCCGATACGACACCACCGGCAACGCCTTTCCCGACCGATCCTTATCCGACCACCAGCGAAGTCGGCGCCCCGAGCAACACCGCCTATCCAACCACCAGCGAAGTCGGCGCCCCCGGCCAGTTCGCCGGATCCACGCCGGCCGGAGCGTCGTCTCTGCCGCCGATACCCACGGGAAGTAGCCCACCGAGCTATCCGGTAACCGCGTCAGACTATCCGGCAGCCTCCGCGGGCGCTAGCGCCATGCCGACCAGTCCGGCTCCGCTGCAGGTGGCCCCGTTGGCTCCCATCGGACAGCCGGTTACGCCGGTCGCTCCGCGGACGCTTCAGCCCATCACGGCCAGTCCGATTGCTAATTCCACCGCTTCCGGGGCGACCACTCCCGGGTCGTTCGGCCCGACAAGCCGTATGGGGCCCCCGAGTTTGATCGGGCAACCCGCGGCGGCCCTACCGCATCCGTCGAGTGGCTTTGCGGCATCCCCGAGCGACTCGTTTGCAGCGTCCGGCGGCAACGACGCATCGCAGGGCACCGCGCTGCCGGGAGATCAGAAGACCGAGGGTCCGCAATCGCCGCGGGTGACGATCGAGAAATCGGCTCCGAATGAAATCCAAGTTGGCAAGCCGGCCACGTTCACCATTACGGTGCGTAACGGCGGGGAGTTTCCCGCCGCACAAG
>JABMRP010001319.1 GCA_013202535.1 Planctomycetota bacterium | reverse complement strand
GGGCCAGACGTCGACTACCAGCCGGTCCAGCATCGTCGGCTCGACCTTCTTGCCGTAGCCGGGAATCTTCTGCACCGCGCCGTTGGCCTCGTGGCGTCCCTTGGCCGGGTCCAACAGCAGCATTTCGCCGACCCGCGAAACACCGTGATGTCCCGATACGACGCACGAGATCATCGTCGGATGGCCCGGTATCGGACGCGGCCAGTACGTGGCGTTGGGCCAGTACGAGTTGCTGCCGTAGTATTCCTTCTGGTTGCTGCCGTCGGGATTCATGCGGAACAGCAGGCGGCTGAAATAGTGCGGCGCATCGGTGTATTCCCATCGGGTGTAGAGAACGCGCCCGTCGTGCATCACCACCGGATTCCAGTCGTGATCCTGATCGAAGGTGACGCGGCGTTCACTGGTGCCGTCGGCGTCCATGACGTGCAGGTTGCCCACGTTCGGACCGCCCGTGCAGGGAACGGCCTGCTCGCAGGCGTTGGAGACGCAAACGATCTTACCGCTGGGCAAGTAGCAGGCATCGTAGTGGGTGACCGGTGAGTCCTCGGCCGTGACTCGCCGCAGGCCGGTGCCGTCGACGCCAATCTCCCAGACGGCGCTACGGTCGGAGAAGAGAATCCGCCGGGCGTCCCAGTGCAGGTCCATGTCGCTGACCGTGCCCTGGTGGATGGTGGTGAATTGGCCGTCGGGCCGCACGGGCGAGAGGATCACCATCTCGCTGCCCAGGCTGTTCGGGCCGCCCCAATTGCTGCTGAAACCCGTGTTGCCTTTGACCATCAGCAGTTTGTCGAACGCCAACACGGGATTGGCCAGGAGGATTTCCGGCGCGGCGAGGTCGAGTTCACCTTTGGTTTGCACCAGGATCTCCAACGCGGCCGAATCGACGTCGAGGATCCGCTCCCAGGCGGCGCGGACGTTGCGGTCCAGGGCGTCGATCCGGGCGAAGAACTCGCCGGCCCGGGGGTAACGCTCGCCGAACGTCTTGCGCTGGTCTTCCACCGCCAGTCGCAGCGAACGGACCCGGCCCGAGGAAGCGAGCATTTCCTGTACGGCCGCCAACTGATAGTACTTTGCGCGCAGCGCGACGGGGTCGAGTTCCTCGCCGATCGTGCCGCGGAACCGTTCGATCCATGTGTCGATGCGCGACTTCATGGGTGCGATCGCCTGGGCGATCACGCCCTGGTCGGCGGTCAACTCGTTCTCCAACTTGGTCAGCCGCCGCTCGATCGCCGCACGGTATCTCGGCTCGATGAACGGGGCGCTGTGGCCGGGGACCCAATCGCCCATCGTCTTCTTCTCTTGGGGCGAGCGGCTCCAGAGAAAGTCCTCACCCTCCCAGCGAAGCTGCGCCCGGGCGATCGGATCGGTCGACTCCTCGCGGAGTTGCGTGACGAGATTGTGGCGACGGTTCATGCGGGCACTGCCCGAGCCGGCGCCCGGTTTGGCGGCCACCGGTTGGGGTGAGAAGCGGAAACGGCATCGGCCGGCGTCGTCCGCTTTGAGTTCCAACAGAAACTGATACTCGCCGGCGACGGCCGTGAGTTCGGTTCCGATGCGGGACGTCGTGACGGGGCGAAGCGAGTTGACCCGCTTCCCCGAGGGGAGCCATCGTAGCGAGCCGGCGTCGGTGGCCGCGTCGAGGTACAATTCGCTGCGAGCAAACTCGCGGTGGAAAGTCACCGGCCGGCAGAGGAAGATGACGTCGCCCTTCTCCACGCCCGGCAAGCGAGCCAGATCGTGAACCGGGCCGTCGACCAGGTCTTTTCGTTCGACCCAGCCGATGTCCTTGCCGTCCTTGCCCGGGTAGCGCGCGGCCAGATCGATCTGCTTCAACCGGGTGATATTCTTCGCCTCCTTGCTCTTGGGTGAAAAGGGGCCCAGCACGTACCACGGCTGGAAGTCCGCTCCGGAGGAAAACGTGGCCAGCCGGTCTTGCAGCGTTTCCCACTCGTAGATTGCCTCGCGGCTGGCGATGAGCGTCTGCTGCCAGGTCTCCATCTTCACCAGTTCGGGCTTTTTGGGCGCCTCGCGGACGGCTTTGCGGAAGGCGAGTTGCTCGGCCGAAGGCACCACGACGTCGCTTTCCTCGCCGAGCACTTCCAGTTCGATGTAGGCCGAACTGCTGCTGGGAATCTTGGTCCGGGCCGGTTGGCCGGCCTTCGTGGGATAGGTTTGCCAGATGCTCAGTTGCACCCAGTCGACTTTCTCCGGCACCAGCGGACCGCCGGCGGAGTCGACAAATCGGGTGTGAAAGCCGCCCCGATCATTGCCCAGATTGACCTCACCGGTGGTCAGTTGCGCCCTCTTGTCGAACTTGGGCATCTTGCCCGGCCGCTTCGCGTTGTTGGCCAGACGGACCTCGAAATCCTGATTCGACCGCATGTCGCCGTTGAACGTAAACGCGCCGATC
>JABMRP010001318.1 GCA_013202535.1 Planctomycetota bacterium | reverse complement strand
TGTCCGCGTTGAACATGATCGGCGCCATCTTGGGGTCGTTGGTCGCCGGTTTCGTGCTCCTCGACTGGCTCGGCTTGTGGACGGCCGTCATGGTCTTCTCGCTGCTCTATCCGGCGGCGGCCGCGGTTTTGCCCGTCCGCATCAGGCATCTCGGGCTGGGGTGGCGAGCCGCGGGCGTCGCGGTCCTGCTATTGTGTTTCTTCCGGCTCAACCCGTCGCAGTTGCCCAGGGTACTGGTCAACCAGCACGACGACGGCGAAGAGTTGGTCGAGGTGTTCGAGGGAAGCGGTGGAACCGTGGCCGTCACGCGACACGTGAGGCCAAACATGCCTCCGGCCGACTATCCGTTGTCGATCAAGCTGAACAACCACTACGGGCTGGGCTCGACCGTGGCGATGACCCAGCAGCAGATGCAGGCCGACATCCCGTTGATGGTCCGACCCGAGACGCAAAACGCTTTCTTTCTCGGCATGGGAACCGGAATCACCCCCGGTACGGCGCTGGAAGACTATTACTCGGTTGATCGCGTGGTCACTTGCGAACTGGTGCCCGAGGTAGTGACCGCCGCGAGAAAGTACTTCGAGCCTTACGTCAACGGGCTGTTTACCGACGCGCGTTCGACGGTCGTGGTGGACGACGGGCGGCATTATCTCTTTTGCACGCCCGAGACGTTCGATCTGATCGACGCCGATCTCTTCGTCCCTTGCCGGTCGGGGGCCGGCAGCCTTTACACGGTGGAGCATTTCCGCACCGCCCGCGAGCGGTTGAAGCCGGGTGGCATGTTCGTCCAGTGGCTGCCGCTGTATCAACTCACGCGCGAGGAGTTCGGTATCATCGCTCGCTCGATGCTCGAAGCGTTTCCCCAAGTGACCCTCTGGCGCGGCAACTTTCGGCCCGGCGAGGAGGTCGTCGGTCTGGTCGGCCATCGCGACACGGAGCCCCTGCCGGCCGCCGAGCCCGAGTGGGCCAGCGAGAGAAACATGGTCATCATGGCGTGGTCCGTCGAACGTCTAAGCGTGCTCGATCTGGAACATTTGGTTCTGCCGCTCACTCCGCGGACCGTGCTGATCTTCTACTGCGGCAACCTTTCGGCCATTGGCGACCGATTCGACCAATACCCGATCAACACCGACGACCGCCCGCGGATCGAATATCTGGCACCCCGGTCGCATCGTCGTGAAGCGGCCGGACAGGCGTCGTGGTTCGTGGCCGGCGAATTGATCGGCCTGCTGGAGACCCTCCAGCAAGCATGCCCGCCGGAAACCGACCCGATGCTGGCCAACCGCACGCCGTCCGAACGCCGCCTGCCGCGCGCGGGTTTGAGTTTTCACCAAGCGCGCGTCCATGCTTCGGGCGACTCCTGGGAAGCCGCCGACGAAGCATGGCAGGCGTTCTTCCCCGATTGGCTTGCCCGGGACGAGTAGTTCAGCATCAGAAGGGCACGCCGGAGCGAAGCTGGAAAATCATCTGCCAGATTCTGTCTGCTTCGCCTCTTTCGATCACCTCAAGCGGCTTCAGGCCGTCAAATGCCTGATTCGGCCGGACCATCCACGGCCCAATGGCTTCTTTGTTGACAACTTCGGATAACGCAACAACGACACGGCGAATCTCCGTCAGTCGCCGGGTCACCGTCTCACTGGCACGCTTGCCCTGCTCGATGCTGGCCAGCGAGCGAGTTGACACGGGCAAGAGTCTTGCGAATGTTTCCCGGTTCAGCCCGAGTTGTGATCGCAGCCCAAGCATGGAGCCGCCACGCGGCGTCGGCACCAGTTTGAGGACGGTCGCAGGGACAACGGAGCCGGCTGCTGGATTGCGTTTTCTGCCTTTTCGTTTTGCCTTACCGGGGGAGCGGACGACCTTGGCTGCGGCGGTCTTTTGTGTTCTTTGAGTGGTCATACCGGAATTATGGGTCCGAGAACGCAATAAGTCAAGTATATTTACATGTAAATATGCATGTACACTTACAGTTTTCCAGGGGAAAGCAAGACCACGGCCTTCGGTGCCTTGATATTCCGCGGAAAGGCCACAATGTTCCGGCCGCCATATGGCTCGACCGCCGAGGGCACCAAGAGTCCTTCCAGGCCGACCTCCGCAGCGGCCTGCCCAAGTAGCTGCGAGAGCGGGGCACTGACTGCGGCCCGCCAATCGCTCTCGATCATACGCTTCCGGGAAAAGGCAAGCCTTCGCCGGATATTCCCATCGGTGAGGTCGAGAACACGCTTCAGATTGAAGGACATCGCCACAAAGGTGCGTGGCATAGCGACTTCTGCGGCCCACCCCGAGTATCGAGCGAGAGCGAGGGTCTCTGCCATTGCCGTCTCGGGAGTGAGACTGGCATAGACGGCCGCCAAACCGGGTGGATTCCAACGACCGCCGCATCGCCGGCTTCCCTCGCCGGTGAGCAGGTCCGTCTCTGTGGCGTAGCGCGGGGAGGCGGAACGATACCCTGTCGCCTCGAAGGCCGACGCCTGAGGCGTCAGCCGTCCGAGCTTCCTAACCAGCGACGCGAAATCATCTTCCGTCCGCGAAGTTGCCATGCCGAATGCCCATGTCGCGCAAAGAGCCCGTTTCGAGAGCCGGTCAGCCCGGGCACAAGCGCCCGCGACGAGTAGCCCGCCTACTTCTTCAGCAACTCGACCATCGCTTCGCCGAAGTCGTGGCCCATGAGGAACATCATCTTGCCGCTGCCCAGGTAATGGTAGGGACGCTCGGCGGCGATGCGGTAGAACTTGGCCTTGTCGGGGCCTTTCCAGACGCCCTCGCTGCACATCTTGTCGGCCTCGTGGTCCCAGTGTTGGGCCGTCTCGACGAACGCGGCCGTGCCCTTGAATTCCGCACGATTGGCGGCCGCCTCTTGCGCCTCGGCGATGGGGCCCTTCTTACCGCCGGTGCCCAGCGCGCCGATCACCACCGGCATCTTGGGGACCTTGAACTCCTTGCGCAGATCCTTAATCAGGTTGGCCATGTTCTCCTCGTAGCTCGACACGGCGTTCGGGTCGAACTGGTCGTTGAAGCCCTGAAACCAAAGGAAGCCGCAAATCTCATATCCCTTGCTCTCGTCGTAGCCGGGAAACTCGGTCTTGAGGTTCGCCAGCACGTTGTGGACGTGATCGACCATCTGCGTGTAGAAGGGGCCCACTTCGCCGCCGGAACTGGGCGGGCGGAAATCCTTGTAGATGCTCTTGCCGCCCCACGCCGTCTTGATCAGCAGCACTTGCTCCTTGTAGTGATCGCC
>JABMRP010000001.1 GCA_013202535.1 Planctomycetota bacterium | reverse complement strand
GCCAACGGCAAGTTTCTCTTCTGGTATCATCTGCACGACGGGCGCTCGTACACCGACCGCAATCCCGCGTGGATTACCGGCGGAACGGTTGTCGACGGGAAGATCCACTGGTCGCAGCCGGAGATTCTCCTCTACCACGACGATCCCCAAACGCGGATGAGCTATCCCGACCTGATCGAACAGGACGGGCGCTACTTCGTCACCGAAACGCAAAAGACCGTCGCCCGGGTCCATGAGATCGACAAGACGCTGCTCGAAGGGCTTTGGGCTCAGAGCACATTGAAGACGGTCGCCCGAGAGGGGCTGCTGCTGGAAGCTACCGCCGGCAAGAAGCAACTGCCCGCCACGCTCGATCTGGCCCAATGTGGCGGTCTCTCGTTGGACCTTTGGTTCTCACTCGACGATCTCTCGGCCGGGCAATGCCTGATCGACACGCGCAAGGCCGACGGCCGGGGGATCGCGCTGACGACGACCGACCGGGGCACGCTGGAAATCAAACTCTCCGACGGCACGACGCACGCCACGTGGGATTGCGATCCGGGAAGATTGAAACCGGGGCAGCGGCATCACGTCGTGGTAACGGTGGACGCCGGAGCGAGGATCGTCACGTTTGTGATCGACGGCCGATTGTGCGACGGCGGCACGTCGCGGCGGTTCGGATGGGGACGCTTCCGGGGCGCGTTGGGCGACGTGAGCGGATCGGGCGAAGTGCGCGTTGCGCCGGCCGTCGAAAGCCTCCGCCTCTACCGCCGCTACCTGCGAACCTCCGAAGCCGTAGGGAATTTCCACGCCGGGAAAGACGCGTAGTCGGTGTCTGAACACCCGTACGATGGCGCTGCCAGGCCGTCGAAAAACCGCGTTCTCATCGGGCTGCTACGGCAGTTCCCGGATTCGCGAAACCAACGCCTCGTGCGAAGCCGCCTCGTCTGCCGGCACCGTGAGATAACATGCCGGGCGATTACAGCAGTCGAGGATGATCTGGATCCGGTTGGGTATCTTGAACCCGTGCCCCGGGCAGGGTTCGTGCCCGTTGACGATCACTTGCGCACCGACGACTTCGGCAAAGGCCTCGGCGTTTAATTGCCGATAATCGCGTCCCCAGAGCAGCCTAAAGACACTACCTCCGGAGTCCATCTCCCCGGCTTCCAGCGGACGCTCGAAGACGCTCGCGTCGAAGCCTCTCATGTCGACGAATTCGGGAATGCTGTGGCACGCCAGGACCCCGGGAGCCGGCCACACGGCCAGCGGGCAGGAGAGAAAAAACTCGGCGTACGCGGCGCTGATTCGCTCGGCCGCCGCGCCGTACCGATGTCGCAGACCGAGCCGAAACGCGAGGTTCAACAGTTGGCGGTTCTTCTGGATCGGATAGTCGGTCAGTTCGGCCAATTCATGGTTGCCCAGAATGAAATGCACCCGATTGGGAAAGCGGAGTATCAGTCGGGCCACGTCTTCGAGCAACGTGTGCGACATGCACCCCTTTTGATCCGAATAGCAATCGCCGCCATGGCAGACTTCTTGCAGGACGAAATGTCGGCCGGGGTGGTGATCCAGATCGGCAAGCTCGACCAGGGCCTCGAAGTTGGCTCGATGCCCGTGAAGGTCGCCGGCGATCAGGGTCTCTTCGGCAAGGGCCGGGGACGAATCGCCGGCGAGATGGACGCTGGCACCCACCCTTCCGGGGGTTGTTTGATTGGCGGCGGCCGCTCGGCGCAGGGAATCGATGACCGACTCGATGTCGTTTGCGGAGGCTGACATACCGCAAACGGTACCAGTTTTTTCCCCATGCGTCCAGCGCAGCGGGGGGTGAGACGCGACCGATTGCCACCAGACAGGGGGTGCGCCGGTCCTGCCAGAGACGGCAATTCTGTCGATTTTCTGGACTGCGTCGATTACCAGGACCGATGTCATTCATGTGTCGCCGTTCGTTGCCGATCCCGTTTTGCGCACAAGGCGACACGACCCCGCAGAAGAAGAAAGGAATCCCCAAGTGATGAGGCAGGCCCTATTTCTCATCGCCGTGTCGGTTGCGATCGTCGGTCTGACCGCCGGTTGTGCCAGCGACAAGATGCAATGTACCTCGTGCGGCACCGGAAGCTGCGACTTGAATCAAAGCGAGTGTAAGACGTGTAAGACCGGCGCGATGGATCGCCGTGTCGGCGACGGTCGCCCGTTGCTGCGCCGCGATCGTCAGGGACGGTTTTGCCCGCCGGGCAGACCCTGCGACATGGGCGGTCCTCAGCAGCCGGCCGGTCCGCCGTCCGGGATGATTACCTACCCGTACTACACGCTCAAAGGCCCCCGCGACTTCCTCTCCAGCAGCAATAACACCCGACCTGTCGGACCGTAGCTTCATCGCGGTGCGACGGAATCACGGGGATTGGTGAGAGACACCGCCGGGATGCCCACGGGCGTCGCGTCCGGCGG
>JABMRP010001317.1 GCA_013202535.1 Planctomycetota bacterium | reverse complement strand
GGACTAGGGGCTAGGGACTGGGGACTGGGGACTGGGGGCTAACTTACGCTATTCCGGGCGTGCCGGGGAAGCCTTATACTTGGTGGAAAGCCTGTGCGTAAAGGCTACCTTTTCCGGAAATCGCGTGGATATGATGTCCCAGCTAGACCAATATGACTACGAGTTGCCGCCGCATTTGATCGCGCAGTCCCCCCCACCCAACCGAGTCGACGCGCGTTTGCTGGTCGTCGACCGAGCCACGGGAGAGATCAGCCACCAGCACGTTCGTGATCTTCCCGAGATTCTGCGGAAGAACGACGGTCTGGTCCTCAACGACACGCAAGTGCTGCCCGCCCGGCTGGTTGGCCTCCGCACGGAGACGGGAGGCCGCTGGGAAGGGCTTTTTCTGGAGGCGACCGCCGAGGGCTTGTGGCGTTTGCTGGGAAAAACTCGGGGGAAACTGACTCCGGGCGAGACGGTCACGCTGACCAATGCCGAGGGAAAACCGGATATCCGCTTACACCTGGGGGCAAAAGAGCCGGAGGGGATCTGGGTGGCCCGGCCGGAATCCGACGAAGAGACATTCACTCTGCTGAACCGGGTGGGTCGGGTGCCACTCCCCCCCTACATTCGCGACGGTGAGATGGTCTCTTCCGATCGCCAGCGATATCAAACGGTCTACGCTTCCCGGCCGGGCTCCGTGGCCGCGCCGACCGCCGGCCTCCACTTTACCGAGCGATTGCTTCGCCAACTGCACGGCATGGGCGTCACGCTGAGCCGCCTGACCCTGCACGTGGGGATGGGCACCTTTCGGCCCATCTCGGCCGGCTCGCTGGACGAACATCGCATGCACTCCGAATGGGTACAGATCGGCCCCGACGCCGTCGAGCGGATCGAAAACTGCCGCCGACAGGGTGGCCGGATCGTGGCCGTCGGAACCACCTCGGTGCGAACGCTTGAGACGGCCGCCGCCAACGGGTCTCTGCAACCTTTCACCGGCCAGACCGATCTGTTCATCCGCCCGCCGTTTCAGTTCCACGCCGTCGATGCCATGCTGACCAATTTCCATCTGCCGCGTAGCACCCTCTTGGTGCTGGTGCGCACGTTCGGCGGCGACGAACTGATCACCCGGGCGTACTCCGAGGCGATTTGCCAGCAGTATCGCTTCTACAGCTACGGCGACGCCATGTTGATCTTGTGACCCCGATCCGGCTCGGGCGTCTCGTCAACCGGCAGGGCGGTTCGTATAATGAGTCACACGGTAGCGAGCGGAATTGCATGGTAGCTACGGTCGCCAGACCGTGGTCAGTATAGCCCATCCACGGTCTGGCGACCGTGGCTACGAATCCAAGAGGAACCGCGCGTGGAAGACGTAACGACGGAACGTGTGCTGGTGGTACCGACCGATCTGTTTCACCGGCTGGGACATTTCCAAGGGTTCTCGCCCGACGTGGATCGCTATCTCGACGAATTGCTCAGTTCCGAACACACGAGTTACCGGCCGCGAGCCGAGGTGGAGCAAGACCCGGGATTCAAGCAGTTGATTCCTTACGTCATTTTCCGCCACACGGATTCCGACGGACGTCAAACCGTTTTCAGGTACACCCGCGGAACCGGTCAGGGGGAAGGCCGGCTGCACAGCAAGCAGAGCGTGGGCATCGGCGGCCACATCTCGACGCTCGACGCCGGGGCCGACGGCTCGGGCAATCCGTATACCGAGGGCATGCGCCGCGAGGTGGAAGAGGAGGTGATCGTCGACACTCCCTATACCTCTCGGTGCGTGGGAATGATCAACGACGATGAGACGGAAGTCGGCAGCGTTCACCTGGGCGTGGTCCATCTGGCCGACGTCGAGCGCCCCGCGGTGCGTCCGCGGGAGTCCGAGATTCTCGAAAGCCGTTTCGTGCCGATCGAAGACATGTTGGCCGACCTGGACGGGTTCGAGACATGGTCGAAAATCTGTCTTGAGGCTCTGTTCGGGGGAGAGTAGTGGCCCGTACGATGGGCTTCCCAGCCCGTCGAGAAGCGGTGTTCATACGGCGGCGACGGGCTAGGAAGCCCATCGTACAACCGGCGACGGGCTAGGAAGCCCATCGTACAACTCAACAGGCCAACTAATGGCGAACGAACCCGTCTACATGGACAACCATGCGACTACGCGGGTCGATCCCCGGGTGGTTGAGGCCATGCTGCCGGCGTTCGATTCGGTCTATGGAAACTCCGGCAGCACGACCCATCCCTTCGGTTGGGCGGCTAAGGATCTGGTGGACCGGGCACGCCAGTCGGTCGCCGCGTGTATCGGCGCGGGGCCCAAGGAGATCATCTTCACCAGCGGCGCGACCGAGAGCTGCAATCTGGCCCTCCGTGGTGCGGCCCTGCGAAATCGGAAGCGGGGAAACCATCTCCTGGCCGTAGCCACCGAGCATCCGGCCGTGTTGGATCCCTTGCGCCGGCTGGAGCGTGAAGGGTTCGAGTTGACCTTGCTGCCGGTCATTCAAGCACCGAGCCCGCGGGCCGGCCTGATTGATCTCGACCGGTTCGAGCAGGCGATTCGCGACGACACGGTATTGGCCTCCGTCATGCTGGCCAATAGCGAGATCGGGGCCCTGGCGCCGTTGGAGGAAATCGGGCGAATCTGCCGAAGCCGGGGCGTGCTGCTGCACACCGACGCGACCCAGGCCGTGGGCAAGATGGCCGTCGACGTCGAGCGGCTCGGCGTCGACTTGATGAGTTTCTCCGCGCACAAGCTGTACGGGCCCAAGGGCATTGGGGCGCTGTACATTCGCCGCCGCACGCCCCGCATCCGGCTCGTTTCGATGATCGACGGCGGGGGACAAGAGCGGGGGCTCCGCAGCGGAACGCTCAACACCCCCGGCATCGTGGGCATGGCCCGGGCGATGGAACTCTGCGGCGAGGAGTTGCCGGCCGAGGCCGAGCGGATTGGCACGTTGCGAGATCGGCTCTTCCAGGGGATCGCGGCCGAGGTGTCCGACGTCGTCCTCAACGGGCCGTCCCTGTTACCAGCCGAGGACCGCTTACGGGGAAATCTCAACGTCAGCTTCCCCCGGGTCGAAGGCGAGTCGCTCATTCTGAGCATGAAGAATCTGGCCGTCAGTTCCGGCAGTGCGTGTGCCTCGGCCAATCCCCAGCCGAGCCATGTGTTGGTCGCCTTGGGGGTTGCCGAGGAGGTGGCTCGCGGCAGCGTCCGGTTCGGATTGGGGCGTTTTAATACCTCGGAAGAGGTTGATTTCGCCATCGCGACCGTTGGCGAGACCGTACGGCGGTTGCGTAAAATGAGCAGCCTGGGTTGACCGGCCCGCTTTGACTTTCGCCCCCGAGACGTGTACGATTGGGCGTTACGCTCGTGCCGAAACGCGGGCACATCGTACTCACCCCACAACCTCGACCGAGGAGAATAGACGACCGATGGCGGTAATATTGACAGAGTCGGCCGCGACCGAAGTGCGGCGGATCATGGACGAGCAGAAGTTGGAAGACGGGTCCGTTCTGCGGATGGGCGTGGCCGGCGGCGGATGCAGCGGTATCCAATACACGCTGGGGTTCGACCAGACCTACGACGGCAAGGTCGATGCCGATTATGAGTACCACGGCGTGAAAGTCGTGACCATGAAGAAGTTCGCCCTGCATCTGGACGGCACGACGATCGACTTTCAGGACGGCCCCACCGGCCGCGGGTTTGCGATCGACAATCCCAACCAACCGTCCGGCGGCGGATGCTCCGGCTGCGGCGGCCATTAGTCATCGACCCGATTTGCGTGTGCCACTGCTTGCTTGCAAGCAGTGCGTGTTTGTCGGGGGTTGGGCTCAGCTATTCGGCACTGCTTGCAAG